>NZ_JAGXKC010000088.1:0-4720 GCF_019091045.1 Stenotrophomonas sp. GbtcB23
TAGCGGCCGCAGAGGGTGGCGACACCCAAGCGCAGACCAGGCTCGGCGACATCTACGGCAAAGGCATCGGAGTGCAGAAGGCCGAGCCCCAGTCGTTCAACTGGTACCGCAAGGCGGCCACCGCCGGATACGCCCCGGCCCAGACCCGGCTGGGCTATCTCTATTCCATCGGGCGCGGTGTACCCAAGGATGAGGAGGCAAGCATCGCCTGGTACTGCGAGGCAGCAGTGCAGGGATACCGCAGGGCCCGCGCCGACCTCGAGATCCTGCGCACCTACGGGTTGTTCGATCCGGACGAGTGCCCACAGCGCCGGGCGCTACGATGACACCTGTAGCGCCACGCCCTGCGTGGCTCCACGCTGGTGGAAGTCGAATGAGTTACTGGCGCACGTCCTGAGGGGGCCCGCCAATGCCGTTACGTCGCTCTGGGATTCCTGCAGCGGACGGAAGGGGAAATAGACCCTCGTTTTGCACTACATTGGTGCAATGACCCCCGCACCACCGTCTCCGTCCCTCGAAGTCCTTGGCACCCCTGTCGCCTGGGCCGATGCCGAAGGCCGCGTCGCCGGCTGCAACCCGGCCTTTGCGCGCTGGCTGGGGGTAAGCGTGCGACGCCTGCTCGGCCAGCCGCTGGCCTCGCTGGAGGTACAGGGCGAGGCGCTGGCCCACTTCCTGGCGCGCGGCGAGCGCGACACCCTGCGCCTGCACCGGCTGGCCTTGGCCCTGCCCGGGGAGGCCCCGCGCTTCGCCGAGGGCTGGCTGAGCCGGCATGAGGAAGACGGCTGGCTGCTGGAAGCGCACCCGGTGGATGAGTTCCCCGGGCTGGACCCGACCCAGGCGCTGCCGAGCGCACTCAGTGCCGCCCTCAAAGGCCTGGCGCACGAGCTGCGCAACCCGCTGGCCGGCCTCAAGGGCGCGGCCCAGCTGCTGGCCCGTCGCAGCGCCCAGCGCGACCCGGAAGAGCGCGAGCTGATCGAGCTGATCGGCTCGGAAATCGAACGTCTGAACGGGCTGCTGGAGCAGTTGCTGTCCCCGGCGCCGGCCGCGCCGCATGCTCCCCTCAACATCCATGCCTCATTGGAGCGCGTGCTGCGCCTGGCCGAAAGCGAAGGCGGCTGGGCGGTGCGCCTGCAGCGCGACTACGACCCGAGCATTCCCGAATTCGACGGCGACGCCGACCGCCTTACCCAGGCGGTGTGGAACCTGGTGCGCAATGCGATCCAGGCCGGCGCCGGCACCGTCACCCTGCGCACGCGGGTGGAACACGGGGTGCGCATCGGCGACCAGCTGCAGCCGATGGCGCTGCGCCTGGAAATCGCCGATGACGGGCGCGGCGTGCCCGAAGCGCTGGCCGAACACCTGTTCCTGCCGCTGGTCAGCGGCCGCGCCGAAGGCACCGGGCTGGGCCTGGCGCTGGCCCAGCAGGTGGCGCGCGAACACCGCGGCACGCTGACCTACCGCTCGCGCCCGGGGCATACCGTATTCACCGTGCATCTGCCGATCGGGCAAGGCACCCCCGCTGCCGAGGAGACCGCGCATGGCGGATGACAGCCAAGCCACCGCCCAGCGTGTCTGGGTAGTGGATGACGACCGCGCGGTACGTTTCGTGCTGTGCACCGCGCTGCGCGATGCCGGCTATGCGGTGGAAGGTTTCGATGGCGCGGCGGCGGCCTTGGAGATGCTGGGCAGCCAACCCGCCCCGGACCTGTTGTTCACCGATGTGCGCATGCCGGGCGATGACGGGCTGGTGTTGCTGGACAAGCTCAAGGCCGCGCACCCGCAACTGCCGGTGATCGTGATGTCGGCCTATACCGATGTGGCCAGCACCGCCGGTGCGTTCCGTGGCGGCGCGCAGGAATTCCTGTCCAAGCCGTTCGATCTGGACGATGCGGTGGCCCTGGCCCAGCGCGTGCTGCCGGAGCCGGACACCACCCTGGTCGAGCCCAGCCTCCCGTCAGTGGAGTCCGCGCCTGACCAGCGCCCGCAGCTGGTCGGCGACACGCCGGCCATGCGCGCGCTGTTCCGCGCCATCGGCCGCCTCGCGCAGGCGCCGCTGTCGGTGTTGATCAACGGCGAAACCGGCACCGGCAAGGAACTGGTGGCGCATGCGCTGCACCACGAATCGCCGCGCGTGCAGGGCCCGTTCGTGGCACTCAACACGGCGGCCATTCCGTCCGAACTGCTGGAAAGCGAGCTGTTCGGTCATGAGGCCGGGGCGTTCACCGGCGCGCAACGGCGGCACGTGGGCCGCTTCGAGCAGGCCGATGGCGGCACGCTGTTCCTGGACGAAATCGGCGACATGCCGCTGCCGTTGCAGACCCGCCTGCTGCGCGTGCTGGCCGAGGGCGAGTTCTTCCGTGTGGGTGGGCGCGAATTGATCCGGGTGGATGTACGGGTGATTGCGGCCACCCATCAGGACCTGGAAACGCTGGTGGCGCAGGGCCGCTTCCGCGCCGACCTGCTGCACCGGCTGGACGTGGTGCGGCTGCGCCTGCCGCCGCTGCGCGAGCGCCGCGATGACGTCGCCCAGCTGGCCGACACCTTCCTGGCCGCCGCCGCGCGCAAGCTGGATACGCCGCCCAAACGGCTCACCGCCGCTGCGTTGCAGGCGCTGCGCGAGCACGACTGGCCGGGCAACGTGCGCGAGCTGGAAAACGTGTGCTGGCGCATGGCCGCACTGGCCGCCTCCGACACCATCGGCGTGGCCGACGTGGACAGCGCGCTGCACCGCGGTGCCGGGCCGCGCACCCGCGCGCAGGGCGATCCCAGCCAATGGGAAGCCCTGCTCTCGGCGTGGGCCCGGCAACGGCTTGCAGAAGGCGCCGAAGGCCTGCATGCGCAGGTGCGCGACCGGGTGGACCAGGCGCTGCTGGAGGCGGCCCTGCAGATCACCCACGGCCGCCGTGCCGAAGCCGCCGCGCGCTTGGGCATGGGCCGCAACACGCTGACCCGCAAGCTCGGCGCCGGGCGCCGGCGCGGCGGATGAATCCCTGTCCATGGCATGTAAGCACCGCGTCGCGGTGCCTTTCATGGTCCGTGGACGACCATGACGTTAGTTTGCACAGAAGGAGTTCCAGATGCGTCGTTCCCACCTCGCCCTGCTGATCCCGTCACTGCTGGTGTTGGCCGCCTGTGGTTCCGCGCCCGAGCAGCGCAGCGCGCCGGTGCCGGCCATGCCGGTGGTGAGCACCGCCAAGCTGGCCGAAGCCAACCTGGCGCCGGCGTCGGCCAGTATCGTCAGCGGGCGCCTGGTGATGGTGCCGGACGCGAGCGGCGTGCACATCACCGGCACCATCGGTGGACTGCGGCCGCTGCAGGCGGCGGCGTTCCATGTGCATGAACGCGGCGACTGCAGTGCCGTTGACGCCAGCAGCGCGGGGGCGCATTTCAACCCGTTCAACCAGCCGCATGGCCGCAACAGCGCTGGGGCACATCACATTGGCGACATGGACAACCTGCGCGCCGACGCGCAGGGCCGGGTCAGCGTCGATGTACGCCTGCCAGCGGTTACCCTCGGCGGCGGTGCAGCCACCGACATCGTCGGTCGTGCGCTGGTGGTTCATGCCAACGCCGACGATTACCGCAGCCAGCCGGCAGGTAACGCCGGCGCCCGAATCGCCTGCGGCGTCATCCGGGTCACGCGCTGAACGCGCTGTCCAATGACGTCGCTTTTTCCCTCGTTACCCGCAAGGAGATCCACATGCGCCTGATCCATACCTCACTGTTCGCCGCCATTGCCGCCATCGGCCTGACCGCCTGCAACAAGCCGGCCGATGCGCCCGCCGCCGATCCCGCCGCCGCCACCCCGCCGATCGCCGAAACCGCGCGCACCACCGAAGCGCCGCCGGCGATGACCAGCGAAGCGCACGCCAACCACAGTGCCGTGGCCGAGCTGGCCCCGACCCAAGGCAATGACGTGAAGGGCAACGTGACCTTCAGCGTCGTCGACGGCAAGGTCCACGTGAAGGGCCAGGTCAGCGGCCTGAAGCCGAACAGCGAACACGGCTTCCACATCCATGAGAAGGGCGACTGCAGCGCTCCGAACGGCGACAGCGCTGGCGGCCACTTCAACCCGAGCAAGGAAGACCACGGCAACGTGACCTCCACCCCGCACCACGGTGGCGACATCCCCAACATCAAGGCCGACGCCCAAGGCAACGCGGTGGTGGATGCAGCCGTGTCGACCAACGTCAACATCGGCGAAGGCAACGACAGCGACATCATCGGTCGTGGCCTGATCGTCCATGCCGATCCGGATGATTACAAGACCCAGCCGACCGGCAATGCCGGCGCCCGTCTGGCCTGCGCGGTGATCAAAGCGGCCCCCTGACCGGTGACGCCGGCCGTTGGCCGGTTACGCCCGAACGCACAACGCCGGCATCCGCCGGCGTTGTCGTTTCCATGCTCCTGCGGCGGCTAGCCGCCAGAGCGGCTGATCGCGCGCTTCAGGTACGCATCGAGGCGGGCGCAGCCATCGGGGGTGCTTTCGCACAGCGTAGCCCACGCCTGGCGGCGACGATGCAGTTCGCCGTCGGGCACATAGGTGCGCAGGCGGGCCACCGAAGGCGCCATGGGATGCGGCGCGGTGAAGATCAGCCACGTCCTCGACGCAAATGCAGGATCTTCGAGGACGGAGGCGTTGGTGGACTGGTACGCCAGCATGCCCGGCTCCAGCGGCAGCCCCCTCAATACCTCCACGTCGCTGCGCTTGGGCAGGCCG
>NZ_JAGXKC010000089.1:0-4699 GCF_019091045.1 Stenotrophomonas sp. GbtcB23
ACGGTGAAGGAGACATGACCACGGACAATGCGGGCTTGCTGCGCCGGAGATACTGGGATCCATCCACCGCGTGGGAGATAGTGATCGTATCCAATCCTGACATTGGGCCGAAATACCGAACTATTGATGAGATTCGGGTGTCACCGGTCCTTACAGGAAAGCAGGCGCCCAGCACTACCGAGAGCTTGAAGGGACTGAAGCTGAAAGGGGTTGGAATAGGCGATCCGGCATCGTCCGCAGAGAGCGCTACTCGTCGCTACGGCCAGACACACAGATCCAAAGAGAGACTCGGCCGATTTGATGTCGAGCGCGTCTGCGGCTACCTCGATGGCACTAGCATCTGCTTCGATATTCGAGAAGAGAAAGTAGTCGCAATGGCGGTGGGCGCTGGTCCTTGACATGGCAAGCCATACTCCCACCAATGCTGTGAGGCATCACTGAGCTGACCGCGCAAGGCCAGCCCCGGAGCTGGATTCCAAAGACGGTGTGGCCTTGGCCATCGAGCGTTTCGTGCTACGGGATCAAGCGCCGCGCGCGCCCTTACCCTGCTGCGCAACATAAGCCTCCCACAGCGCAGCCAGGTCTTCGCCGGTGTGCGCCTTCCACAACGCCGGCGTATAAGTGCCCTTGCGCAGCGCCGCATCCAGCGCCTTGACCAACCCCGGGTGCCCGGCTTCGCTCCACTTCAGGAACGCACCGGTAACGCGGTAGCCGGTGTCCACCTTGTGCTCCGGCTTGACCTGCGAAGGCAGCGCCCAGCCGCCGGCAGCGTTGTCCACGCCGTAATGGTCGCGGGCATAGTCGGCAATGCCTTCCACCAGCCATGAAGGCGCCTGTTCGCTGGCATAGCCCGGGTAGCCCTGCACGATATGCATGGCCTCATGGGTGACCAGGTCGGTGTCGTTGGGATGTTTCTCCAACCAGCGCGGGTTGATGCTGATGGTGGCCGACTTCTCCTTCTCACCCACATATGCAACCCCGTCGTACGACGGGTCCATGACGATACGCACGCTGGACGGCGCAGCGGGATGGTAATCGCGGCGTTCGCGCGGATACGTGGCGAAGAAGGTGGCGATGATGCGGTCACGCACGGCAGCAACCGTTGATCCGCTCTGGTCCTGGTAGGTCAGGGTGACGCCATCGCGCGTCTGTTGGATTTCCGCGGCGTGTGCGGCGGGAAACGCGAGGGTTGCAGCAACGACAGGGACGATCAGGCAACGGCGCAGACGCATACGCGGCACTCCAGGACGTGATGGGCAACCGCGCTGATCCTGCAACACGGCCACGGCCGCCCGCAAGTGCCATTTCGTTCGATCTAAGCGCTTGGAAATGGTTTCATTTCAAATTGTTGACAATTCATTTAGATCGATCTAGAAAAGCTGCACCCCACGCCCCACGGAAGCCCCTGCACCCCAACTCTCCTGCGCCGATGCGGTGCCGGGAGACCTTGTACTGGAGATCTGCAAGATGAAGCGCACGTTGCTGTCGTTGCTGGTGTCATCCGTACTGCTCCACCCCCTGGTCGCACAGGCCCAGGCGTCCCCCTCCGACGAAGAAGGCGCCACGCCGGCCACCCGTCAGCTGGATACGGTGAACGTCACCGGCTCGCTGATTCCCCGCGCGCAGATCGAAGGGCCTTCGCCGGTGACCACCATCACGGCCGAGGAAATCGAGGCACAGGGCTTCACCACGGTGTTCGATGCGCTGCGCTCGCTGCCGATGGCCAACGGCTCGGTGCAGGACTCGCAGGGCACCGGCTTCTATACCCCGGGCGCAAAGACCGTCAGCCTGTTCGGGCTGGACCCGAGCTACACGCTCACCCTGCTCAACGGGCGGCCGCTCAACAGCTATCCGCTTGCCTACAACGGCAACACCAGCATCGTGGACATCGCCAACATTCCGCTGGGCATGGTGGAACGCATCGATGTGCTCACCGGTGGGCAGTCATCGGTTTACGGCTCGTCGGCCGTGGCGGGCGTGATCAACATCGTGCTGAAGGACAAGGTGGAAGGCACCCACTTCCGCTACCGTGCTGGCGGCTACAGCGATGGCGGCGGCTCCAGCCAGCGCTTCATCTTCAGCAGCGGCCATTCCTTCGGCAACCTGGACCTCAGCTACGGGCTGGAATACACCAAGCAGAAGCCCATCTTCGCCTCCGACCGCAGCTACATTGACAGCGTCAACGACAGCCCGACCGGGCCGCAGGACCCCTCGCGCACCTTCCTGCGCATGCAGATGTCCCCCAACGGCTACATCGACCCCGGCCAGGCCACCTGCGCCCCCCTGTCCTACCTGTTCGGTGGCAGCACCACCTACGCGCATCGCAACGCGGCAGGCACCGGCTACTACTGCGGCAGCCCCGACAACGTCGGCACCGCCACGCTCTACAACAAGAGCGAGGACGTCAACGCCACCACCTTCCTGCGCTACCACCTCAGCGAAACCACCGAGCTGTACTCGGACATCCTCTTCAGCTTCGGCCGGCCCACCTATTCCGGCGGCAGCCCGTTCTGGAACAAGACCTTCTACAACCAGACCACCGGCAACTACGAGCAGTGGCAGCGCATCTACGCGCCCGAAGAAGTCGGCATGGACGCGAAGGACCAGCGCGTCTATACCCGCTCGTGGAACATCACCGCCGGTGCACGCGGCGGGCTGGGCGACACCGGCTTCGACTACGACGTGTACGTGAACCGCTCCAGCACCGACGTCACCCGCAAGTCCACCGACTTCCTGGCCAGGGGCGGTATTGACGATTACTACCTTGGCCCGCAGCTGGGCACGGTCAACGGCTACGAAGCCTACGCGCCGAACCTGGACGTGTTGTACCAGCCCCTCACCCGCGCGCAGTACGACCAGTTCAGCGGCACCAACCGCGCCGCGTCTTCGGCGTCGCGGACCGGCGTGACCGCGCTGGTGACCAATACGTCGTTGTTCGGCATGCCGGCCGGCGATGTCGGCTTCGCGATGATCCTGCAGGGCACCCGCGAAAAGTTCTTCAACCAGTCGGCCGACCCCAATGCCGCCGTGCTGTTCCGTGGCCAGACCGCAGGAACCTCGGCCGAAGGCCAGCGTGACCTGTATGCGGTGGGCGCCGAACTGCAGGTGCCGATCTTCGACACGTTCAGCGCCAACCTGTCGGGACGCTACGACAAGTACTCCCTGCAGGGCGGCGGTGGCAACGGCAAGGCGACCTGGAAGCTCGGCCTGGAATATCGCCCGATCGATTCCCTGCTGCTGCGCGGCAGCTATGCCACCGCCTTCCGCTCGCCGGACATGTTCTACCTGTACTCGCGCGAGAGCAGCGGCTATACCACCAACGTGGACACCTTCCTGTGCCGCAGCGCAGGCTACACCTCCGAAAACTTCGACGAGTGCCCGCAGGCATCGCTGTCGGTGCTGTCCTCCAGCACCGGCAACCGCGACCTCAAGGACATCACGGCGGAAACCTTCACCTATGGCGTGGTCTGGTCGGCGCTGGACAATGCCCTGAACCTGTCGCTGGACTACAACTCGGTGAAGATCGAGAACGAAGTGTCCATCCTGGGCACCGACAGCATCCTCGCCACCGAGGCCAACTGCCGCCTGGGGACGTCCGAGAATGGCGATGTGGCATTCGACATCAACTCGCCAACCTGTCGCCAGGTCCTGGCCCAGGTGCAGCGCCTGCCGGCCACCGACCCGCTCAATCCCAACGGCGTATCCAAGGTCTTCTCCTATCCGATCAACCTGGCCAAGCAGCGCCAGACCGGCATCCAGGCATCGGGCGACTACCGCTGGAGCGCCGGGCGCGCAGGTGATTTCGGGGTGACCGCAGGCTACTACCGGCCGCTGAAGCACGAGCTGCAGCAGCAGGAAGGCGACCCGGTCTACGACATGCTCTGCTGTGGCTATTCCAATGAGCTGCAGTACCGCGCAACGCTGGGCGTGAACTGGAACATCGGCGCTTTCAGCACCAACGTGTACGGCGTGCGCAACGCGCGGACCTGGAATGCCACCGGCGAGGAACGCAACATCGGCCCGTGGACGACCTGGAACGCCACGCTCAACTACCGCATCAACAAGCTGGCCAGCGTGCTGCTGACCGCCAACAACCTCACCAACGAGCGGCCGCCGGTGGACAGCACCAACGGCAACTGGCCGTACTACGACCAGGGCGTCTACAACGCCTTCGGCCGTTCGATGTTCGTCGAGCTGTCGCTGGACTTCCAGTAAGCAGGACCGGATCCAACCCTGCCGCCAGGGCATCGCGACGGCACACGCCCCGCGCGCCACTGGCGGTAGGGTTGGTTCCCAAACAACCGCCGACAACGGCGCAACCCCCGGTAACGCATGACCAGCAACGGAGCAGAACCCCCCACCACCTGAACGCCAACACCATTCCAAAGGCTGCTTTGAAAGTACTTGCATGGCCCGGGCGGGACGCGCCCTACACCCTGATCTGATGCGGCAGTAGCAGCGTTGATCGGGTGGAGCAGTACGTGTCGGCAATTGCAGGAAGTTGGACAGCCCACAGGGAGGTGTGCGGCAACGAGTTGAGTACCACGGCACGGCGCTTGGCCCATTCCCTGGCGCACCGTGGCCGGCATTCGGAGGTGGTGGGGCGGGCGGGTGCTGGCCTTGCACTGGCCGCCGTATCGGCGCTCGATGAAGCACGCTGCCTGGCCTCCAGCCCGGATGGCCGATACCTCGTGGCCAC
>NZ_JAGXKC010000009.1:0-107842 GCF_019091045.1 Stenotrophomonas sp. GbtcB23
TGGTTGATTGGGTTGGTGTTGCTCAACCTGCCGGTTGCGCAAGCGCTTGCCGAGGGTGACAGGGTGCGGGCGACGCCAGCGATACCGGAGCAGTGCCTGGAGACTGTTCGTGATTACGTGAAGCGAACACGCGGGTGGGATGCGACCGCATACGCGGTTGATGCTGAAGACGTTGGAGGTTCGGGGCGCGGCTTCTCTGTCCGGTTGCTGGCGGAGATGAGCGCCCAGCAGCCTGCAGGTGGCGCCGAGTCGTTCCATGTGGATACGGACCCTGCTTGCACGCGGGTGACGGGTGAGTTGGGGTATCAGTGAGCGCGGTAGGAAGAAAGCAGAACGCCCGCTAGGCGGGCGTTCTGGAGTTGCCTGATGTCGGCAGTTACGCGGCTGGTGCGTCGCGCAGTTCGCGGCGCAGGATCTTGCCGACGTTGGTCTTCGGCAGTTCCTTGCGGAACTCGACGATGCGCGGGTGCTTGTAGCCGGTCAGGTTGGCGCGGGCGTGTTCCTTGACCATTTCAGCGGTCAGGTTCGGGTCCTTCTTGACGATGACCACCTTGACGATCTCGCCGGACTTTTCATCCGGTACGCCCACTGCGGCAACTTCCAGCACGCCGGGCATCATCGCGATGACGTCTTCGACTTCGTTCGGGTACACGTTGAAGCCGGACACCAGGATCATGTCCTTCTTGCGGTCCACGATGTAGAAGAAACCGTGCTCGTCCATGCGCGCCATGTCGCCGGTGTGCAGCCAGCCGTCGGCGTCGATCGCCTTGGCGGTTTCTTCCGGGCGCTGCCAGTAACCCTTCATTACCTGCGGGCCACGGATGCACAGCTCGCCGACGTCGCCCGGAGCTAGGGTCACGCCGTTGTCGTCCTTCACGCAGGCGTCGGTGGACGGGATCGGCAGGCCGATCGCGCCGTTGTACTCGGCCAGGTTCAGCGGGTTGATGCAGGCCGCCGGCGAGGTCTCGGTCAGGCCGTAGGCCTCGACCAGGGTCACCCCGGTGACCTTCTTCCAGCGCTCGGCCACCGCACGCTGCACCGCCATGCCGCCACCCAGGGTGACCTTCAGCGAGGAGAAATCCACCTCGTCGAAGCCGGGGGTATTGAGCAGGCCGTTGAACAGCGTGTTGACGCCGGTGATGGCGGTGAAGCGGGTGGCCTTGAGCTCCTTGACGAAGCCCTTCATGTCGCGCGGGTTGGTGATCAGGTGGTTGCAGCCACCGAACTTCATGAAGACCAGCCCGTTCGCCGTCAACGCGAAGATGTGGTACAGCGGCAGGGCGGTGATGATCCACTCCTTGCCCATTTCGATGCCCGACGCGGAGATCCACGCCGAGGCCTGCTGCATGTTGGCCACCAGGTTGCGGTTGGTCAGCATGGCGCCCTTGGCCACGCCGGTGGTGCCGCCGGTGTACTGCAGGAAGGCCACGTCGTCGTGGTCCAGCTCCACCTTCGGCAGGGTGTGGCCGCTGCCCAACTTCAGCGCCTGGTTGAAGCGGATCGCGCCGCGCAGGGTGTAGTTGGGCACCATCTTCTTGATGTACTTCAGCACGAAGTTCACCACCACGCCCTTCAGGCCGAGCATGTCGCCCAGGCCGGTGGTGATGACCTGCTTGATCGGCGTATCGGCGATGACCTGCTGCACCGTGTCGCCGAAGTTGTCCACCACCACCAAAACGGCGGCGCCGGAATCGACCAGCTGGTGCTTGAGCTCGCGGGCGGTGTACAGCGGGTTGACGTTGACCACGGTCAGGCCGGCGCGCAGCACGCCGAAGGTGGCCACCGGGTACTGCAGGCAGTTGGGCATCATCAGGGCGACGCGGTCGCCCTTCTTGAGCTTCAGCTCGCCCAGCAGGTAGGCGGCGAACTTCTCGACCAGGGCGTCGGTTTCACCGTAGGTGAGGACCTTGCCGAAGCTGGAGTAGGCGGGACGGTCGCGGAACTTGGCCACCGACGTATCGAACACGGCCGACACCGAATGGAACTCGTTGACGTCGATTTCGGCGGGTACGCCGTTGGGATAGCTCTGCAGCCAGGGACGTTCCAGACTCATTATTCCCCCTCCAGGAAACGTTGATGGTGTGATGCTGACGGAGAGTATCCGTCGATTCGGTCCCCGGCAGCATACCGGGCCGAATGGAAAACGCGAAGGATTCGTGAAAATCGGGCGTGGCGGCCGCCGGAAGCCCCGCGTGGCGCGGGGTTCCGGGGAGGGCCGGCCAGGGGCCGGCGCCTCGGGGAGCCGGCTGGCGTCAGGCGGCTGCGAGCTGGCGCAGCACGTACTGCAGCAGGCCGCCGTGCTTGAAGTACTCCACTTCCTTGGGGGTCAGCAGCATCACGTGGGCCTGGAAGGTCTTGGCGGTGCCGTCGGCCTTGGTGGCGGTCACGGTGGCGGTCTTGCTGGCGCCATCGGCCAGGCCGGTGATGTCGACCGTTTCCGAGCCGTCCAGGCCCAGGCTCTGGGCGTTCTCGCCGGCCTGGAACTGCAGCGGCAGCACGCCCATGCCGACCAGGTTGGAGCGGTGGATGCGCTCGAAGCTTTCTGCGATCACCGCCTTCACGCCCAGCAGGTTGGTGCCCTTGGCCGCCCAGTCGCGCGAGGAGCCGGTGCCGTATTCCTTGCCGGCGAAGACCACCAGCGGCACGCCCTCGGCCTTGTACTTCATGGCCGCGTCATAGATGGCCAGCTTCTGCGGCTCGCCGCCCGCCTTGGGGAAGTACAGGGTGTTGCCGCCTTCCTCCCCGCCGAACATCAGGTTCTTGATGCGGATGTTGGCGAAGGTACCGCGCACCATCACATCGTCGTTGCCGCGGCGGCTGCCGTAGCTGTTGAAGTCGGCCGGCTGCACGCCGCGCTCCTGCAGGAAGCGGCCTGCCGGCGAATCCTTCTTGATGTTGCCGGCCGGGGAGATGTGGTCGGTGGTGATCGAATCGCCGAACAGGCCCATCACCCGCGCCCCGTGCACGTCCTCGATGTGGCCGACCTGCATGGTCATGCCGTCGAAGTAGGGCGGGTTCTTGATGTAGGTGGAGCTTCCATCCCACTCATACAGGTCGCCATCGGGCGACTGGATGGTGTTCCAGCGGCTGTCGCCCTTGAACACATCAGCGTAGTTCTGCTTGAACATCTCCGGGCCGATGGTGGCGGCGATGACATCGCCGATTTCCTTGTTGCTCGGCCAGATGTCGCGCAGGTATACCGGCTGGCCATCGCTGCCGGTGCCCAGCGGTTCGGTGGTGAGGTCGATGTCGGTGGTGCCGGCAATGGCGTAGGCCACCACCAGCGGCGGGCTGGCCAGGTAGTTCATCTTCACTTCGGGGTGCACGCGGCCCTCGAAGTTGCGGTTGCCCGACAGCACCGAGGTGACCACCAGGTCGCCGCTGGCGATGGCGGCACTGACTTCGGTGGGCAGCGGGCCGGAATTGCCGATGCAGGTGGTGCAGCCGTAGCCGACCACGTAGAAGCCGACCTTTTCCAGCTCGGTAAGCACGCCGGCTTTCTCAAGGTAGTCGGTGACCACGCGCGAGCCTGGGCCGAGCGAGGTCTTCACCCACGGCTTGCGGTCCAGTCCCCTGGCGGCCGCGTTGCGGGCCAGCAGGCCGGCGCCGATCATCACCGCCGGGTTAGAGGTGTTGGTGCAGGAGGTGATGGCGGCGATGACCACCGCGCCGTCCTTGAGCCGGTAGCGGGTGCCGTCATGCTCGACATCGGCATAGCCCTTGGCCAGCTGCTCGTTGCCGACCGCGGCGCCGCCGCCTTCGTTGACGAACGTGGAGATCTCTTCGTTGCGCTTGTCGCGGTTGGTGGTCAGCCCGCCCAGGTTGTCGCGGTAGTTCTGCTTGACGTCTTCCAGCAGCACGCGGTCCTGCGGGCGCTTGGGGCCGGCAAGCGAGGGCTTTACCTCGCCCATGTCCAGTTCCAGCGTGGCGCTGTAGCTGGCGTGGGCGGTGTTGGCGTCGTGCCACAGGCCCTGGGCCTTGGCGTAGGCTTCCACCAGCGCGATCTGTTCCTCGCTGCGGCCGGACAGGCGCAGGTAGTTCAGCGATTCGTTGTCGATCGGGAAGATGCCGCAGGTGGCGCCGTACTCCGGCGCCATGTTGCCGATGGTGGCGCGGTCTGCCAGCGGCAGGTGCTGCAGGCCTTCGCCGAAGAACTCGACGAACTTGCCCACCACGCCGTGCTTGCGCAGCATCTGGGTGACGGTGAGCACCAGGTCGGTGGCGGTGGCGCCTTCGGGCAGGCGCCCGGTGAGCTTGAAGCCGACGACCTGCGGAATCAGCATGGAGGAGGGCTGGCCCAGCATGGCCGCCTCGGCCTCGATGCCGCCCACGCCCCAGCCCAGCACGCCGATGCCATTGATCATGGTGGTGTGGCTGTCGGTGCCGAATACGGTGTCCGGATAAGCCACCTGCTTGCCGCCCTTGTCGGCGGTCATTACGACGCGGGCGAGGTTTTCCAGGTTCACCTGGTGGACGATGCCGGTGTTGGGCGGCACCACCTTGAAGTTGTCGAACGCCTTCTGGCCCCAGCGCAGGAAGCCGTAGCGCTCCTGGTTGCGCTGGAATTCGATCTTGCCGTTGAGATCCAGCGCGTCGGGGGTGCCGAACACGTCGACCTGCACCGAGTGGTCGATGACCAGTTCGGAGGGGATCTGCGGGTTGATCTGCTCCGGGCGGCCGCCCAGCTTGACCACCGCATCGCGCATCGCGGCCAGGTCGACCACGCAGGGCACGCCGGTGAAGTCCTGCAGGACCACGCGGGCGGGCATGAAGGCGATTTCGATGTCCGGCTCGGCCTTGGGATCCCAGCGCGCCACCGCTTCGATGTGGTCCTTGCCGACGGTGACCCCGCCGTCCTCGTGCCGGAGCAGGTTCTCCAGCAGGATCTTCATCGAATAGGGCAGGTGGGAAATGTCGAACTGCTGTCCGAGCTTGGGCAGGCTGAAGTAGTCGTAGGTGGTGCCGCCGACGTCCAGCTGGCTGCGGGTGGAGAACGAATCGCTCATGCGGGGTGACTCCTCTTGCGGATGGCTTGCAGTGGCCCGTGGGGCCCGCTTGCGGTTGCCGGTGTTCCGATGGCCCGGCCGTCGGACTGAGTATGAACGATTCAGTCGGCCATGGTCGGTGGCAGGTATCTCAGGCTACATAGAAATATGTATCGCCGATGTCATCGATAAGGCGGATCCTTTGCGCGGCAAGGGACTTGGCTGGCTGAACCGCGACGCAGTGGAAGTATGCCCGGGGAAGTATGTATAATTTGTGCATACTTTGGAGGTCCTACCGATGGAAGCCACCGTTGCAGAACGCGGACAGATCACCTTGCCCAAGGCGGTCCGCGATGCGCTCGGCCTGACCAAGGGCACCCAGTTGAAGGTGGAGCTCGACGGCAGCCGCATCATCCTGCGCAAGAGCGTGGATGACGCCATTTCCCGTGCCCGCGGCAAGTTCGCGCTGGACGGCTTCGAGTCGGCCGAGTCGGCCGTGCGTGCGGTGCGCGACGAAGCATGAGCCGCGCATGATCGCCGTAGATTCCCCAGTCCTGATCGAACTGCTCAGCAACGGCCCCCAGGCCGACGCGGTGGAAGCCTGCCTGCGCCAGAGCCTGGTCGGCGGGCGCGTGGTGATCTGCGGGGTGGTGCTGGCCGAGATCTGCGCCGCGCTGCGCGGTGGTGCCGAAGTGCAGGAAGCGCTGGAAGAGATGGGCATCCACTTCAGCCCGCTGGAAGCCAAGTCGGCGCTGCGCGCCGGCGAGATGCACCGCCGTCACCGCCAGCGCGGCAGCGACCGCCGTGGCATCGACGATTTCATGGTCGGCGCGCACGCACTGCTGCAGTGCGACGGCCTGATCACCTGGAACGACAAATTTTACCGCGACTACTTCAAGGGCCTGAAGCTGATCGTGCCGCAAGCCTGAGCCCGTAACTCAACCGCCGTATTCAACCGAAGTCTTTTCAAAGAATTTCCCGGGAGTTGTCATGTTGGAAGCCTACCGCCACCACGTAGCCGAGCGCGCCGCGCTTGGCATCCCGCCGCTGCCGCTGAGCGCCCAGCAGACGGCCGACGTCATCGAGCTGCTGAAGAACCCGCCGGCGGGCGAGGCCGAGTTCCTGCTCGACCTGCTCACCCACCGCGTGCCGGCCGGCGTCGATGACGCCGCCAAGGTCAAGGCCTCGTACCTGGCCGCGATCGCCTTCGGCAGCGAAACCAACGCGCTGATCTCGCGCGAGCGCGCCACCGAACTGCTGGGCACCATGCTGGGCGGCTACAACGTCGCGCCGCTGGTGCAGCTGCTGGACGACGCCGTGGTCGGCGCGATCGCCGCCACCGCGCTGAAGAACACCCTGCTGGTGTTCGATGCCTTCCACGACGTGCAGGAAAAGGCCAAGGCCGGCAACGCGAACGCCCAGGGCGTGCTGCAGAGCTGGGCCGATGCCGAGTGGTTCACCAGCCGCCCGGAAGTGCCGCAGAGCCTGACCATCACCGTGCTCAAGGTGACCGGCGAAACCAACACTGACGACCTGTCGCCGGCCCCCGACGCGACCACCCGCCCGGACATCCCGCTGCACGCCCTGGCGATGCTGAAGAACAAGCGCGATGGCATCGAGCCGGAAGAAGACGGCAAGCGCGGCCCGGTCAAGTTCATCGAATCGCTGAAGGACAAGGGCCACCTGGTGGCCTACGTGGGCGACGTGGTCGGTACCGGTTCGAGCCGCAAGTCGGCCACCAACTCGGTGCTGTGGTTCACCGGTGAGGACATTCCGTTCATTCCGAACAAGCGTTTCGGCGGCGTGTGCCTGGGTTCGAAGATCGCCCCGATCTTCTACAACACCATGGAAGACGCCGGCGCGCTGCCGATCGAGCTGGACGTGTCGCAGATGAACATGGGCGACGTGGTCGAGCTGCGTCCCTACGACGGCAAGGCGCTGAAGGACGGCCAGGTCATCGCCGAGTTCCAGGTGAAGTCCGACGTGCTGTTCGACGAAGTGCGCGCCGGTGGCCGCATTCCGCTGATCATCGGTCGTGGCCTGACCGCCAAGGCGCGCGAAGCGCTGGGCCTGGCTCCGACCGACCTGTTCCGCCTGCCGATGGACCCGCCGGACACCGGCAAGGGCTTCTCGCTGGCACAGAAGATGGTCGGCCGCGCCTGTGGCCTGCCGGAAGGCCAGGGCATGCGCCCGGGCACCTACTGCGAACCGAAGATGACCTCGGTGGGCTCGCAGGACACCACCGGCCCGATGACCCGTGACGAGCTGAAGGACCTGGCCTGCCTGGGCTTCTCGGCCGACCTGGTGATGCAGTCGTTCTGCCACACCGCCGCGTACCCGAAGCCGGTGGACGTCAAGACCCACCACACGCTGCCGGAGTTCATCTCCACCCGTGGCGGCATCTCTCTGCGCCCGGGCGACGGCGTGATCCACAGCTGGCTCAACCGCATGCTGCTGCCCGACACCGTCGGCACCGGCGGCGATTCGCACACCCGTTTCCCGGTGGGCATCTCGTTCCCGGCCGGCTCGGGCCTGGTCGCCTTCGCCGCGGCCACCGGCGTGATGCCGCTGGACATGCCCGAATCGGTGCTGGTGCGCTTCAAGGGCAAGATGCAGCCGGGCGTGACCCTGCGTGACCTGGTCAACGCGATTCCGCTGTACGCGATCAAGTCGGGCCTGCTGACCGTCGCCAAGGCGGGCAAGAAGAACATCTTCTCCGGCCGCATCCTGGAAATCGAAGGCCTGCCGGACCTGAAGGTCGAACAGGCGTTCGAACTGTCCGATGCCTCGGCCGAACGTTCGGCTGCAGGTTGCTCGGTGCACCTGAGCAAGGAGCCGATCATCGAGTACCTCACCAGCAACATCACGCTGCTGAAGTGGATGATCGCCGAGGGTTACCAGGACGCCCGTTCGCTGGCGCGTCGCATCGAGAAGATGGAAGCGTGGCTGGCCAACCCGGAGCTGCTGGAGCCGGATGCCGACGCCGAATACGCCGCCGTCATCGAGATCGACCTGGCCGACATCCACGAGCCGATCGTGGCCTGCCCGAACGATCCGGACGACGTCAAGACGCTGTCGGACGTGGCCGGTGCGGCCATCGATGAAGTGTTCATCGGTTCGTGCATGACCAACATCGGCCACTTCCGCGCGGCCGCCAAGCTGCTGGAAGGCAAGCGCGACATCCCGACCAAGCTGTGGGTTGCCCCGCCGACCAAGATGGATGCCTCGGAGCTGACCAAGGAAGGCCACTACGGCACCTTCGGCACCGCCGGCGCACGCATGGAAATGCCGGGCTGCTCGCTGTGCATGGGCAACCAGGCACAGGTGCGCGAGGGCGCGACGGTGTTCTCGACCTCGACCCGCAACTTCCCGAACCGCCTGGGCCGCAACTCCAACGTGTACCTGGGTTCGGCCGAACTGGCCGCGATCTGCTCGCGCCTGGGTCGCATCCCGACCAAGGAAGAGTACATGGCCGACATCGGCGTGCTGGATGCCAGCAGCAAGGACATCTACCGCTACATGAACTTCGACCAGATCGAGGACTACCAGGACGTGGCCAAGACGGTTGCTGCCTGAGCCTGATCGGGTGATGTGTTGAACGAAAACCCCCGGTGAGAACCGGGGGTTTTTGTTTGCCGGGACGAATCGCCGCCAGCCCAGGCTGATGCTTGGTTGCCCGTTGGTGATGTATCCGTGTCTTATCGCGTTCGCCAGCAATTCGTAGCGCCGACCGTTGGTCGGCGACCGCGCGAAGCGCGGCGCAAGCATCCGAAGCCACGGCAATGCGGCGCGGATGACATCACCGGTGCTGACATATGTCCGAAGCCGTCGGGTCGGTGTTCATGGCGTCGGAACGGAGAGCCGTTTTCGTTCTTAGGTCATGCGTTACCGGGCGTTGAGCCGTTATTGGCGGTCGTTTGGGAACCGACCCTACCGCCGGGGCAGTCTTCAGGGTGTCGGATAGCGGAACGGCCACGCGTTGTCGGCGTCGTTGCTTCGTTCGGCGCAGACGGCGCGGAAGGTTTCCACGAACGCCTGCTGCAGGCGGGTAGGGTGCCAGTCGGCGCGGGTGGTGAGGCCGATGCGGCGGCGCAGGTCGTCGCCGGCGCTGCCGATTTCGCTGAGCAGGCCGGCGCGGCGTTCGATCACGAACTGGTCGCGTGACATCAGGGTGAGCCAGTCGTCTTCCAGCAGCAGGCCGCGGGTGATCAGCACCGAGCCGCATTCGATGCGCAAACGCGGCGGTTCATGGCCATGCTGGCGGAACATGCGTTCCCAGCGGGCGCGCACCGGCGCGCCGGTGGCGGCGATCACCCACGGGAACGCCAGCAGCCGGTCGAAGTCGAGCGGGTCGCTGCCGGCCAGCGGGTGCCCGCTGCGCGCGACGATTACCGGGTCATCGTCGAACAGGCCCTCCTGCGCGACGTCGCGTACGGGCAGGGTGTCGCGCATCGCGCCAATCAAAAGGTCCAGGCTGCCGGCGCGCAGATCGCCCAGCAGTTCCGCATAAGGCCCTTCGATCACATTGACCGATGCACCCGGGTGGGCGCGGGCAAAGCGCGCCAGTACCTGCGGCAGCAGGATCGCGCGGGCCAGCGGCATCACCCCGAGCGTGACCTTGCCGCCCTGTTCGGAGCGCAGCAGGGCCACTTCATCCAGGCCCGCTACCAGTTCGGACAGGGCCAGCCGCACCAGCCGCAGCATGCGGGTGGCCGCCGGGGTGGTCTGCACGGTCTTGCCGTGGCGTTCGGTCAGCGGGGTTTCGATGGCGGTACCCAGCTCATGCACGGCGCGGTAGATCGCCGGCTGTGAGATGCCGGCGCGCGCTGCAGCCAGTGTGAAGCTGCCGGCGTCGTCCACCGCCACCAGTGCGCGCAGCTGGCCGAGCGTGACGCGTCGTTCAACGGCAGGCAACGCAGGCAGGCGCTGTGCACGCCGTGCCATCCGCACGCCATCGGCGATGTAGCCAAGCGCGCGTTCGATGCGGGGCACCAGCAGCTCTGCCGCTTCGGTGGGCGCCATCCCACCCGGCTGGCGGTCGAACAGGGTTGCATCCAGCTGGGTTTCCAGACGGGCAATGGCCTGGGTCAACGCCGGCTGGGAAAGATTCACGTGCGGCGCAGCGGCGCTGATGCCGCCGTGGTGGTGCACGGCAACCAGCGCATGCAGATGCTTCAGGTTCAACTCAAAGGGCCGGTTCATGGATCAACTATAACCAAACCCAATGGCTGTTGCGGAAATCGATCTTGCGGGGGTGGGCGCTGGCGGACAAGACTTCATCATCGTCATAGAAGGATGGATGGATGTCCCGCGTCGTCACCCGTGTCGAACGCGCCGCTGCCGGCGCACTCCAGGCCCTGGCCCAAGCAGGCGTGGCCACCGCACATGAGGCGCAGGGCCGCAGTGGCCTGCTGCACCCGCGGCTGCGCCCGATCTTCAGCGGCGCCCGCATTGCCGGCAGCGCCATCACCGTGTCGGTGCCCCCCGGCGACAACTGGATGATGCATGTGGCCATCGAGCAGCTGCGCGAAGGCGATGTCCTGGTGGTGGCGCCGACCAGCGACTGCACCGACGGCTACTTCGGCGACCTGCTGGCCACCTCGGCGCAGGTGCGTGGCTGCCGTGGGCTGGTGATTGATGCCGGGGTACGCGATGTGCGCGACCTGACCGCAATGGGCTTCCCGGTCTGGAGCCGGGTGATCCACGCGCAGGGTACGGTCAAGGAGACGCTCGGCTCGGTCAACGTGCCGGTGGTGTGCGGCGGCGCGCTGGTCCACCCCGGCGACGTAGTGATCGCCGACGATGACGGCGTGTGTATCGTGCCGCGTGCCGATGCGGCACGTGTCGCCGCCGAATCGCAGGCGCGCGAGGCGCGCGAGGCGGAGAAGCGCGAACGCCTGGCCAAGGGCGAGCTGGGCCTGGACATCTACGCGATGCGCGAACGCCTGGCGGCTAAGGGCCTGCGCTATGAGTAACGGCGTGCCTGCCATGTGGATGCGCGGTGGCACCTCCAAGGGCGGCTACTTCCTGGCCACCGACCTGCCGGCCGATGCGGCCGCGCGCGATGCGTTCCTGCTGCGCGCGTACGGCTCGCCGGACCCACGCCAGATCGATGGCATGGGCGGCGCCGATCCGCTGACCTCCAAGGTCGCGGTGGTTTCGCCCTCGCGCCACCCCGGCGCGGACGTGGATTACCTGTTCCTGCAGGTGTTCGTCGACCAGGCCGTGGTGAGCGATGCACAGAACTGCGGCAACCTGCTCGCCGGGGTAGGGCCGTTCGCCCTGGAGCGCGGGCTCGTGCAACCCACCGGCGAAAGCACCGACGTGCGCATCTTCATGGTGAACACCGGCAAGGTAGCCATCGCCAACGTACAGACGCCCGGCGGTCAGGTGCGCTACGACGGTTCGGCGCGGATCGACGGTGTGCCGGGCACGGCAGCGCCTGTTCCGCTGACCTTCGCCGACATCGCCGGTTCCAGCTGCGGCGCGTTGCTGCCGACCGGCAACGCGGTGGATGTGATCGACGGGGTGGAGCTCACCCTGATCGACAACGGCATGCCCTGCGTGGTGCTGCGCGCCAGCGATGTGGGCGTGAGCGGGTACGAAGACCGCGCCACGCTGGATGCCGATGACACGTTGAAGGCGCGACTGGAGGCGATCCGCCTGCAGGCCGGCCCGTTGATGAACCTGGGCGATGTCGGCGCGCAGTCGGTCCCCAAGATGATGTTGGTGGCTGCACCGCGCGACGGTGGCGCGATCTGCGTGCGTTCGTTCATACCTCATCGCTGCCACGCTTCCATCGGGGTGCTGGGCGCGGTCACCGTGGCCACGGCCTGCCTGCTGCCCGGTTCACCTGCGAGCGCCCTGGCGGTGGTACCCGACGGCAGCCGCCTGCAGCTGGACATCGAACACCCCAGCGGCAGCACCGGCTGCGTGCTGGAACGCGATGCAGACGGGCAGGTGGCTGGTGCGGCCATCCTGCGCACCGCCCGAAAGCTGTTCGACGGCGTGCTGTTCGACTGAATACGCACGACGTCTCTATTCTTATGACCTGGGAGGGTTGTTATGACTGTTGTTGAGAAGCGGCAGGGCCGCTTCGGCGTCTTTGGCCAGTTGTGGTTCCAGGTGCTGGCCGGCACCATCATCGGCGTCGTGCTGGGTTGGCTGCAGCCGGACTGGGGTTCGGCGATGAAGCCGTTCGGCGATGCCTTCATCAAGCTGATCCGCATGATGATCGGGCCGATCATCTTCGTGACGGTGGTGCACGGCATCGCCGGCATGCGCGACATGCGCAGCGTGGGCCGGCTCGCGCTGAAATCGCTGATCTATTTCGAGGTGATCACCATCCTGGCGCTGATCGTCGGGCTGGTCGCGGTGGATCTCTGGCAGCCCGGCGCCGGCATGAACATCGACCCGGCCACCATCGACATGGCCAGCATCCAAGGCTATGTGCATACGGCGCACGACCAGTCGATCGTGTCCTACATCATGGCCATCATCCCGAACACGCTGGTCAGTGCGTTCACCGAGGCGCATGTACTGCAGGTGCTGTTCGTGGCGGTGCTGTTCGGCGTTGCGCTGGCCTCGGTCGGTGAGCGCGGCGCGCCGGTGATGAAGGTCATCGAAGGCACGTCGTCGGTGCTGTTCAAGATCATCGGCTACGTCATGTATTTCGCGCCGATCGGTGCGTTCGGTGCCATCGCCTTCACCGTGGGCCAGTTCGGCGCGGGGTCGCTGCTGTCGCTGGGTGAGCTGATCATCGAGTTCTTCGTGGTCTGCGCGGCGTTCACGGTGTTCGTGCTCGGCGCGGTGTGCTGGTGGACCGGCGCGAGCCTGTGGCGCCTGCTGGCCTACCTGCGCGATGAAATCGTGATCGTGGCGGCCACCACCTCCACCGAAACGGTGCTGCCGCGCCTGATCGAGAAGATGAAGAAGCTGGGCTGCGAAGAGGGCGTGGTGGGTTTCGTGATTCCGGCCGGCTACTCGTTCAACCTCGATGGCACCTGCCTGTACCTGACCACGGTGGCGCTGTTCCTGGCCCAGGCGACCAACACCGAGCTGACCGTGTGGCACCAGCTGGGGCTGATCGCGGTACTGCTTCTCACCTCCAAGGGCGCCGCGGGCGTGGCCGGTGCGGCGTTCGTGGTGCTGGCGGCGACGCTGGGCACCACCGGCACCATTCCGGTGGCCAGCATCGCGCTGATCCTGGGCATCCACCGCATCCTGGCCGAAGGCCTGACCTTCGTGAACCTGGTCGGCAACGCGATCGCGGTGCTGGTGATCGCCAAGTGGGAAGGCAAGCTGGACGAGAAGGTGATGGCCGAACAGATCGGCACCCGCCGCGCCCGCCTGCGCCATCTGGGCGTCCGCGAAGCCTGACCGACGCGCCGCGGGCTGCCCGCGGCGCCCCCCGAATGCATTGAACCCGCTGCCCACGGCAGCGGGGAGGGAGATCTCATGTCCATCCTCCGTCACACCCCGCTGGCGCTGCTGCTGAGCGCTGCGCTGGCCGCACCGGCTGCCGCCGAGGGCACTCTGCCCAAAGGCGTCGATCTGACCCTCGATGTCGTTGGTAACGTTGCCTCCAACCCCGTGGGCGGGGTGGAGCAGGGCACCGAAGGCTCGTACTGGATCATGGCCCAGTCGAAGTTCGACCTGGACGAACTGTTCGGCGTGCACAACACCGATGTGGACGCGCAGTGGGCCTGGTTCGCCGGGCGCAACCTGGCGCGCGAGAAGATCGGCAACTCGATCAGCGCGCAGCAGACCTGGCGCCCGGTGGCCCGTGGCCGCCTGACCCGGTTGACCGTGCGCCACCGCTTCGACAATGGGTTGAGCATCACCGCCGGCCGCGCGCCGGTGAACAGCTACTTCAACAACTCCGCGCTCAACTGCGTGTTCATGAGCAATGCCATGTGCCTCACCCCGTATGGCGCGATCACCGACCTGGGCATTACCGCGTTCCCGAACTCGTCGTGGGCCGGCATCCTGCGCTACGACGTGAATGATCGCTGGTATGTGCAGGGCGGCGCGTTCGATTACAACAATGAGCTGAACAAGGCTGGCAAGAACGGCTTGGACTTCTCGGTGGGCGAGGGCACCGGCACCATCACGGCCTATGAGGCCGGCTACCAGACCAGCTTCGCCAATGACCGGCTGCCGCGCACCTACCGAGTGGGCATGTACCGCAACACCGATGGCGGCAAGAGCTCCTATTTCGACGCCAACGGCAACTCCGCCGCGCTGACCGGCAAGCCGACGGCGATGCAGGAGGGCGCACGCGCGGGCTGGTACGCGATGGCCGATCAGACCGTGTGGCGCGGGGAGGGCAAGCGCAACCTGGCGCTGTTCGCCCGCGCCTACGTCAACACCGGCAATGAAGCGCCAGTGGACGAGTTCGCCGCCGTCGGCTTCGTCAAGACCGGCACCTTCGCCGGACGCGACCAGGACACCCTGGCGATGTTCGTGTCCAACACCCACTTCAGCGATGAGCAGATCGCGTTCCTGCGCGACCGCCGCGCACGCAACGGCGGCAGCGGTGCGCCCAATGCCGACGAGATCATCGCCGAGCTGAGCTATGGCTGGGCGGTGCACAAGGGCATCCGGCTGATGCCCAACCTGCAGTACGTGATCAACCCGGACCCGATCTACGCGCCGACCCGCACCACCGACATTCCCGACGCGCTGATCGTCGGGCTGCGCGTGGATGTCCACTTCGCCCAGCTGTTCGGCTGGTGATTCCTCCCCCACGAGGCCCCACATGATCATCGATTGCCACGGTCACTACACGACCGCTCCCGCCAGCCACGATGCGTTCCGCAAGGCGCAGGTGGCCCACTTCAACGACCCCACGCTGCCGGCGCCGGTGTACCCGGTGATCAGCGACGACGAACTGCGCGAGAGCGTGGAAGGCAACCAGCTGCGCCTGCTGCGCGAGCGCGGCGCGGACATGACGATCTTCTCGCCGCGTGCCAGCACCATGGCCCACCACATCGGCGACGAGGCGGTGAGCGCGGAATGGACCCGGCGCTGCAACGACCTGATCGCGCGGGTGGTGGCGCTGTACCCGGAGACCTTCATCGGCGTGTGCCAGCTGCCGCAGTCGCCCGGCGTCCCCATCGCCAACTCGATCGCCGAGCTGGAGCGGTGCGTCAACGAGCTGGGCTTTGTGGGCTGCAACCTCAATCCGGACCCTTCCGGGGGACATTGGAACGGGCTGCCACTGACCGACCGGGCCTGGTACCCGTTCTTCGAGAAGATGGTGGAGCTGGACGTGCCGGCGATGGTGCATGTGTCGGGCAGCTGCAATGCCAATTTCCACGCCACCGGCGCGCACTACCTCAATGCCGACACCACCGCGTTCATGCAGTTCCTGCAGGGCGACCTGTTCCGTGACTTTCCGGCGCTGCGTTTCATCATCCCGCACGGCGGCGGCGCGGTGCCCTACCACTGGGGTCGCTTCCGCGGCCTGGCCGACATGCTGGGCAAGCCGCCACTGAACGAGCATGTGATGAGGAATGTGTTCTTCGACACCTGCGTTTACCATCAGCCCGGCATAGACCTGCTGTTCAAGGTGATCGACATCGACAACATCCTGTTCGGCTCGGAAATGGTCGGCGCGGTGCGCGGCATCGATCCGGAAACCGGGCAGTACTTCGACGACACCCTGCGCTATGTGGAAGCGCTGGGGCTGTCGGCAGCGGATCGGAGCAAGGTGCTGTCGGGCAACGCGCGTCGGGTGTACCCGCGGCTGGATGCGCAGCTGAAGGCGAGGGGGCTGTAATGGCGGATTTCATGAAGGATGCCGATTGGCTGGATTTCTGTCCGGACCCGAGCCGGCCGGTGTTCGTGCCGCCGCCGGGCGCGGTGGATGCGCATTGCCATGTGTTCGGCCCGGGGGACCAGTTCCCGTATGCGCCCGAGCGCAAGTACACGCCCTGCGATGCGGGCAAGGCGCAGCTGTTCGCGCTGCGCGATCATCTTGGGTTCGAGCGCAACGTGATCGTGCAGGCGACCTGCCACGGTGCCGACAACAGGGCGCTGGTGGATGCGCTGCGCAGCGCAAACGGCCGGGCGCGCGGCGTGGCCACGGTGCGCGATACGGTCACCGATGAGGAACTGCGGGAGCTGCATGAGGCGGGTGTGCGCGGGGTGCGCTTCAATTTCGTGAAGCGGCTGGTGGATCCGAAGCCGGATGCGTACTACCACGCCATCATTGAACGGATCGCGCCGCTCGGTTGGCATGTTGTCGTGTACTTCGAGGCGGCCGACCTGGCCGAGCGCTGGAATTTCTTCACCTCGCTGCCGACCACGGTGGTGGTGGACCACATGGGCCGGCCGGACGTGACCCAGCCGGTGGACGGGCCGGAGTTCCAGCGTTTCGTGCGGTTGATGCGCGAGCACCCGAATGTGTGGAGCAAGGTGAGCTGCCCGGAGCGGCTGTCGCAGTCCGGGCCGCCCACGTATGACGATGTGGTGCCGTTCGCACGGCACCTGGTGGAGCAGTTCCCGGACCGGGTGCTGTGGGGCACGGACTGGCCGCACCCGAACCTGAAATCGCACATGCCCGATGACGGCAAGCTGGTGGATTTCATTCCACGGATTGCGGTCACCGCCGACCAGCAGCAGAAGCTGCTGGTGGACAATCCGATGCGGTTGTATTGGGCGTGACGGTTGAGAGCGTCACGACCAACGGTCGTGACCCACCAGGTCGGACCCGGTAGCGCACGACCGTTGGTCGTGCGGCGACGCGCAGCGTCGGGGTGTTATCCCCGCGCGAGCGCCATCAGGCGTTCGGCGATCCGCTCCAGCGGAACCTGCTCGTCGGTGGCGCCGAGCTTGAAGGCGGCGCCGGGCATGCCCCAGACCACGCTGGTGGCTTCGTCCTGGACCAGGGTGGGCGCGCCGACGTTTTTCAGTTCCAGCAGCCCACGCGCGCCGTCGTCGCCCATGCCGGTGAGGATCGCGCCGATGGCGTTGGCACCGGCGCTTTCTGCCACCGAACGGAACAGCACGTCCACCGCCGGCTTGTGCCGGTTCACCGCCGGGCCGTCATCCACCCGGCAGCGCCAGCGCGCACCGTCACGGATCACCCGCAGGTGCTTGCCGCCGGGTGGCAGGTAAGCATGGCCCGGCAGCACGGCTTCGCCGTCGCTGGCTTCGCGTACGGACATCGCCGAGTGGCGGTCCAGGCGCTCGGCAAAGGCGGTGCTGAACGTGGCGGGCAGGTGCTGGGTGAGCACCACCGCCGGGGCATCGGCCGGCAGGCCTTCGAGCACCACGCGCAGTGCTTCGGTACCGCCGGCCGAGGCGCCGATGGCGATCAGGCGGTCGGTGGTACGGAACTGGATCGAACGTGCGGGCGAGGGCGGCACGGCGTCCAGGGTGATGCGCGGCGTGATCGGGCGGGCCAGGGTGCGCACGCGCGAGCGCGCCGCCATCTTGACCTTGCCGATGATCTCTTCGGCATAGCCCTGCAGGCCACGCGCCACGTCGAACTTGGGCTTGGAGATGAAATCCACCGCGCCCAGCGCCAATGCCTGCAGGGTGGTGTCGGCGCCGCGCTCGGTCAGCGAGGAGATCATCACCACCGGCAGCGGGTGCAGGCGCATCAGGTTTTCCAGGAACGCCAGCCCGTCCATGCGCGGCATTTCCACATCCAGCGTGATCACGTCCGGGGCCAGGCGCTTGATCTTCTCGCGCGCCAGCAACGGATCGGCCGCCGTGCCGACCACTTCGATGGCCGGGTCGCTGGCGAGGATCTCGCTCAACATCTGCCGCACCACCGCCGAATCGTCGACGATCAAAACCCTGCAGGGTGAACCGTTGATCATTCGAACAGCTCCACGCCGCCGGTGACCGGGGCCTTGGACAGGCGGGCACGCACGGCCGATTCGGTCGCGGCCACTTCGGCCTCGTGCGCATGCGGCAGGCGCTGCACCACCACGCGGCCGGTGTCGGCGAAGAACCACACCTTGCGCGGGTGGATGCCGCACAGGTCCTCGGCGAGCACCGGAATATGTTCGGCCTGCAGGTACTGGCGCACGAATTCGGCGTTGCGGGTGCCCACCGGGTTGCTGGTGAAGCCCTTTAGCACGTTGGCGCCGCCGAACACCTTGGCTTCCAGGCGCTTGCGGTGCGCGCCGCGCTTGAGCAGGTCGTTGATCAGCAGTTCCATGGCATAGCTGCCATAGCGCGCCGGGGCACCATCGCCGACATTGCCTTCGGGCAGCAGGAAGTGGTTCATGCCGCCGATCTTCAGCACCGGGTCGCGCAGGCACGCGGCCACGCAGGAACCCAGCGTGGTGGTCAGTGCGGTCTCGTCGTCGACCACCAGGTACTGGGTCGGCAGCAGCTTGGCGGCGGTGACCTTGAAGCGGCTGTCGAAGTAACGCATCACGTCATCAGGACGGGCGGCCAGGTTCATGCCGGGGCTCCGGGCGCGCGCTTGTACAGGGTGCGCCCGCACGGCTGGATCAGGTCGGCGGCATGCAGGTAGTTCTCCGAGTGGCCGGTGTAGAGCAGGCCATCGTCGCCCATGTGCTGGATCAGCCGCGACAGGATGCCGCGCTGGGTGGGCTTGTCGAAATAGATCATGACGTTGCGGCAGAACAGGGCGTCGAACGGGCCGCCGACGTCGTAACGCGGAGCCAGCAGGTTGAGTGGGCGGAAGTCGATCAACTCGCGCAGCGCCGGATGCACGCGGCACTGGCCTTCATTGGGGCCGCTGCCGCGCTGGAAGTAGCGCTTCTTGATGGCCGGATCCAGACCGGACACGCGATCGATGGCGTACACGCCGCGGCTGGCGGTGGCCAGCACCTGGGTGTCCACATCGGTCGCCAGGATGCGCACCGGTGGCTTCAGGGTGCCGAACGCCTCGCAGGCGGTGATGGCCATGGAGTAGGGCTCTTCACCGGTGGAGGCCGCGCACGACCACAGCTGCAGGGTGCCGTTGCCAGCCCGCGCGCGCAGTTCGGTGTCGAGCTTCTCGAAGTGGTGCGGCTCACGGAAGAACGCAGTGAGGTTCGTGGTCAGCGCGTTGGTGAACGCCTGCCACTCATCGCCCCCCTGGTTCTCCAGCTGGTCCAGGTACTCCTGGAAGCTGCGCAGGCCAAGCGCACGCAGCCGCCGGGACAGCCGGCCGTACACCATGTCACGCTTGGCCGGCGCCAGCGAGATGCCGACGCGCTGGTAGATCAGGTCGCAGATGCGGCGGAAGTCGCGGTCGGCGAACTCGAATTCGCGTCCGGTCGAGGAGGCAGCGGAAGCAGGTGCGGTAGGCGTGGTCACGGGCGAACTCGATCGAAGGAGGGAGGCGGCGGCCGCGCGGCCGCCGCAGGCGCTCAGAACTCTTGCCAGTTGCCGTCATCGGCGGTGGTGCGCGGTGCACGCGCGGCCGGGGCCGGCTTCACCGGGCTGGGCTTGGCCGGCGCCGCCGGCTTCACGCTGCGCAGCGGGGCCGGTGCGGCGATGCGGGCGGTCACCGCGCTGACGGCCGCCGCCACCTGGTTGTCGAGGCGGAAGATCGACACCGCGTCGGCCAGCTGGGTGGCCTGTTCTTCCATCGCGCGGGCAGCCGCGGTGGCTTCTTCCACCAGTGCAGCGTTCTGCTGGGTGGTTTCGTCCATCTGCACCACGGTCTGGTTGACCTGCTCGATGCCTGCCGACTGCTCCTGCGAGGCGGCCGAGATTTCGGCCATGATGTCGGTGACGCGCTGCACCGAGGCGACGATCTCGCCCATGGTGCTGCCGGCCTTGTGCACCAGGGCCGAACCGTCGGCCACGCTGGACACGGATTCGTCGATCAACCCCTTGATCTCCTTGGCGGCACCGGCCGAGCGCTGGGCCAGGGTGCGCACTTCGGAGGCGACCACGGCGAAACCGCGGCCCTGTTCGCCGGCACGGGCTGCTTCCACGGCGGCGTTCAATGCCAGGATGTTGGTCTGGAAGGCGATGCCGTCGATGACCGAGATGATTTCGGCAATGCGCTTGGAGCTGGCTTCGATCGCGCTCATCGTGGTGACCACCTGGCCGACGACTTCACCGCCCTGCGAGGCCACGCTGTGCGCACCAATCGCCAGCTGGTTGGCCTGGCGGGCGTGTTCGGCGTTCTGGCGCACGGTGGAGGTCAGTTCCTCCATGGAGGCGGCGGTTTCTTCCAGGTTGGCGGCCTGCTGTTCGGTACGGCGCGACAGGTCGCTGTTGCCGGTGGCGATTTCGCCCGCAGCCAGGTTGATGTTGCCCGCCGCTTCCTGGATCTGGCCGACGATCTGGGTCAGCTGGGCCACGGTGGCATTGGCATCGTCGCGCATGGTCGCGAACACGCCCTGGAACTCGCCCTGCATGCGCGCGGTGAGGTCGCCTTCGGCGATGGCCGACAGCAGCTGCGAGAGCTTGCCGAGGTTGTCGTCGCTGACCTGCATCATCGCGTTGAGGCTGGCGATCATCTGGCCGAAATCGTGGTCGAAGCGGGCGGCATCGCCACGCTGGCTGAAGTCACCCGCGGCCGCGGCAGCGCCCAGGCGCTTGATCTCGGCGTTGATGCTGGCCAAGTTGTGCTTGACGGTGTCCACGGTGGTGCTGATGGCAGCCTTTTCGCCCGGGTAGCGGGCGATGTCGGCGCTCAGGTCGCCCACGGCGTAACGCTGCATCACGGCCAGCACATCCTGCATGGTCTGCACGTGGGCGCCGACCAGGGTGTTGGTTTCGTGCACCATCCGGCCGTACTCGCCCGGGAAGGCGGTTTCGTCCATGCGATAGCCGGTCTGGCCGGCGTCGTGCTGGCTGGCCATTTCGCGCTGTGCGCCGATCACGGCGTGCAGCTGCTGCTGCATGCGGCCCATGCTTTCCAGCAGGCGGCCCGGTTCGTCCTGGGCCTGCGGGCCGATGCGGCTGTCGAGCTTGCCGCCGGCGATGCTCTCGGCCACGCCGGTGGCCTGGCGCAGCGGACCGGTGATGCGGTTGCCGATCAGCCAGCTCAGGGCCAGCACGACCAGCACCAGCGCGCCGCCGGTGGCGGCCATGATGCCGGTGAAGGCCAACGCGTCGGACTGTACGTCGTCCATGTAGACGCCGCTGGTGACCACCCACTGCCACGGCGCGTACATGCCGGCGTAGGTGGCCTTTTCGATCAGCGCCTCGCCATTGCCGGGCTTGGTGGTGGAGTAGTAGGTGTAGCCGCCGCCGGTCTTGGCCATATCCACCTGCTGCAGGTACAGCGGCACACCGTCCTTGGAGAGGTAGCTCTTCTGCACCTTGCCGACGCGGTCCGGTGCGAACGGGTGCATGAGCAGCGTGTAGTCGGTGGCCAGTACGTTGTAGTACGCGCTCTCACCATCGGCGCGCATGCTGTGCAGCGCCTGCAGAGCCGCCGCTTTGGCCGCCTCTTCGGTGAGTTCGCCGGTGCCGACCAGTCGCTTGTAGTGGTCGAAGATGCCGTAGGTCAGTTCGACCTGGGTCTTCAGGGCATCCTTGCGCGTCTCGGCCAGATCCAGGTACTGGATGCGCGCGGCAATGATGGCCAGGGCGATCACGCCGACGGCGATCAGGGCGGTGAGCAGGTTCAACTTGCCCCGGACGGACAGGTTGGAGAAGCGGCTGGAAAGATTCATGGGCGTGGGGTCTTTTCGAACGGGGGCGTACTGCGTAGGGGCCGACATCGACGAACGTGTCGTGGCAATGCTGTTATCGGCAGAAAACCGCAGCTATTGAGGTGCGTGAGCTGAGCGCATTCAGCTTCAGACATGGAAAGGCCCCGATGCCGGGGCATCGGGGCCTGCGTATTCCACCGCTGCGCCGCTGCGCGGTGCGGCTTAGAACTCCTGCCAGTCGCCTTCGGCGAGCTCGGCGGCTACCGCGCGGCCGTTCGGCTTGCGCGACGGTGCCGGGGCGGTGGCCGGGCGGCTCACGGCGCGCGGTGCTGGTGCGAACACCGGTGCGGCAGCCACCACGTCCTGCTCGTCGAGACGGAAGATCGACACGGCGTCGCTGAGCTGGCCGGCCTGTTCTTCCATCGAGCGGGCGGCCGCAGTGGCTTCTTCCACCAGCGCGGCATTCTGCTGGGTGGTTTCGTCCATCTGCACCACGGTCTGGTTGACCTGCTCGATGCCGGCCGACTGCTCCTGCGAGGCAGCAGAGATCTCGGCCATGATGTCGGTCACGCGCTGCACCGAGGCGACGATTTCGCCCATGGTGGCGCCGGCCTTGTGCACCAGCGCCGAACCGTCGTTGACCTTGCCGACCGAGTCGTCGATCAGGCCCTTGATCTCCTTGGCCGCACCGGCCGAACGCTGGGCCAGGGTGCGCACTTCGGAGGCGACCACGGCGAAGCCACGGCCCTGTTCACCGGCACGGGCCGCTTCGACCGCGGCGTTCAGCGCCAGGATGTTGGTCTGGAAGGCGATGCCGTCGATGACCGAGATGATCTCGGCGATCTTCTTGGACGAGGTCTGGATCGCGCTCATGGTAGTGACCACCTGGCCGACCACTTCACCGCCCTGCGAGGCGACGGTGTGCGCGCCGATGGCAAGCTGGTTGGCCTGGCGGGCGTGCTCGGCGTTCTGGCGCACGGTGGAGGTCAGCTCCTCCATGGAGGCGGCGGTTTCTTCCAGGTTGGCGGCCTGCTGTTCGGTACGGCGCGACAGGTCGCTGTTGCCAGTGGCGATTTCGCTGGCGGCCGAGCTGATGGCCTGGCTGGACTGCTTGATGCGGGTGACGATGCCGCTGAGCTGTTCGGCGGTGGCGTTGGCGTCATCGCGCATGGTGGCGAACACGCCTTCGAAGTCGCCGTGCATGCGCACGGTCAGGTCGCCCTGCGACAGCGCGGTGAGCAGGCCGGAGATCTGTTCGATGCTGGAGGCGTTGGCGTCGAGCAGGCCGTTGATCTGCTGGGCCAGCTGCAGGAAGAAGCCATCCTTGCCTTCGGCGCTGATGCGGCCCGACAGGTCGCCGGCGGCGGCCTGGGCGATGACGCGGGCCACTTCGGCTTCGACCAGCGCTTCGGGGGTGCGGTCACGCCATTCGACCACGTGGCCGACGCTCTCGCCGTCTTCGTTGCGGATGGTGGACACGACCTGGGCGAACTGGGCATCGCCGAACTGCATGGCGCGGCGGGCCACGCCGTGCTGCTTGAGGTTGGCCAGCAGGCTGGCGTCCATTTCGCCGCGGTGTTCGAGCACGGTCAGCGGGCGGCCGACCAGCGAAACGGAGGCGTCGAAGTCCGGCAGGGTGCGGCGCAGGTCGTCCTGGTACTGGGACAGGGTCTGCTCCAACGCGCGGTTGGCGTAGACGATGTTGAGGTTGTTGTCAGTCAGGTACACGCCGGTGGAGCTGTAATCCAGCGCGGTACGGATGCGCAGGTTCTCGCGGGCCACGGCCTGTTCGGTTTCGGTGCGGTCGCGCAGGTCGCGCTGCATGCGCTGCATGGCCTGCATGAGGTCGCCGACTTCGTCCTTGCGGGTGACGTCGATATGGCCGTCGAGCTTGCCACCGGCCACTTCGTTGGCGACCGAGACGGCGCCACGGACGCTGCCGACCAGCGAGCGGGCAAACAGGTACACCAGCACCAGGCCCATGGCGGCACCGCCGAGCAGGGCGATGATGGTCAGGGTGGCGGAGGTGGCGTAGGTGCTTTCGGCCTCTTCGCGCGAGGCGCGGGCAAGGCGGTTGTCTTCGGCGATCAGGGTCTCGAGGGCGGCAGAAGCCTTGAGGTGCTTGGTGCGGGTTTCGCCGACGAAGGTGTCGATGGCATCGTCCGGCAGGTCCAGCTCGAGCATCTCGGTGACCGAGTCGTAGGAGGCCAGCGAGTCGTTCCAGTCCTTGGCGAAGGCGTCGAACAGCTTCTTCTGCTGCGGGCTGTCGATCAGGGCGGGGTACTTCTTGATCGAAGCATCGATCTTGGTGCGCAGGTCGGCGGCGCGGGTCTTGGCTTCGGCCTTGACGTCGTCGCTGGCGCGGATCAGGCCCTGGTAGGCCGAGTTGCGGTATTCACCGAGCATGCCACGCATTTCGCCGGCCATGCGGATGCTTTCCATCCGGTTGCCGGCCAGTTCGGTGGTCACGTTGTTGAGGGAGTGCAGGCCACGATAGGCGACCACGCCCTGCAGCAGCATCACCAGCAGGATTACACCGAAAGTCAGCATCAACTTCGGCATCAGTTTGAGGTTGTTGATCCATTGCATGGTGGTGCACTCTCCGGTGGCAGACGCGTCCGGGCGTGGCGCCCGGTTGCAGCGGCCACGCCGGCCTGGGCCGGCGTGGCAGGGCGTGTGGCGATTACTTGATGTTGGCGAGCTTCAGGCCGGCCGGCGAGCTGACTTCGATTTCAGCGCGCGAGGCGTCGCGGGCGATCTTGCCGATCACGCAGACGGTCTTGCCTTCCAGGGTTTCCAGCGGGAAGCTGAACTTGCCGCGGTTCTCACCGGCGATGCGGGCCGAGAAGGTGTGGCGCGGGAAGGCGCCGCCCATGTACAGGAAGGTCGGCTGGCCTTCGGAACCTTCGGCGTAACGGGCCTTTTCGACCTTGCCGCAGACCATGCCATCCTTGCCAACGGCGCGCGCGGCCAGCTCCGGCGGGATCATTTCAGCCGACTGGGCGAAAGCGGACGAGGCGGACGAGGCGAGGACAGCGACCGAAAGCAGAGCAAGCAGGGACTTCATCGGGAGATTCTCCGGGGGATATGGATAAGTGGTCCGGGGCGTGGCGGGGCCGCGCGTCCGGTTCCTGAATCCAGCTATCGGCCAGTTGCGACACAACTTAAGGACTTTGTTGAACGAAAGTCGTTCCGATCTGTCGCAGCGGCCGGATCAGGCGGCAGCGTCTTCGACAACGGCCGGCTGGCCCATGTCGGCGCTGTCGAGCAGGGTTTCGATGTCGAGCAGGATCAGCATGCGATCGTCCTGGGTGCCGATGCCGGAGATGAAGCGGGTATCGACGGCGGCGCCGAACTCGGGGGTGGGGCGGATCTGGTCGGCGTTGAGCGGGATCACGTCGGAGACGCTGTCCACGACGATGCCGACCACGCGGTTGTCGACGTTGAGGACGATCATGACGGTGAAGGCGTCGTAGCGTGCTTCGTCCAGGCGCAGCTTGAGGCGCAGGTCGATGACGGGAACGATGGTGCCGCGCAGGTTGATCACGCCCTTGATGTAATCGGGGGCATCGGGCACGCGGGTGACGGAGTCGTAGCCGCGGATTTCCTGCACCTTGAGGATGTCCACGCCGTAGTGCTCGGCGCCGAGGGTGAAGCTGAGGTACTCGCCACCGCTGCTGGCGGCGTTGGGGTTGCTGTCGTTCATGGAAGGAATCCTGGGTCGGGCGTGGCGGTCGGAAAACCGGGGCGTCACGCTGGATATCGGCCTGGGATGTCGCGACTTTAGAGGCACAAGGCCAACAGCAACAGCAGCAACAGCAACAGCAACAGCAACAGCAACAGCGTCGGGTCTGTGGGCTTCCCTGGCTTGGGCTGGCGGGGGTGGGTTGGCGGGACACGCCGCAAGTACGTCCGTGTAGGCTCGTTCGCGCCATCCATGGCGCTCTACGGTCCCGCCAACCCACCCCCGCCAACCCTTTGACGCCGTGTCGGTGCGCCAGCAAAAAGCGGTAGGTACCGACCGTTGGTCGGTACCGCTTTTGCCTTCAATGAGGCGCCGGCCCGTAGCCGCGACGAACCTGCCGCCGCTTTCAGCTCTCGCCGTTCTTGCGGGCGCTGCGCTGGCGGTCGATGCGGAAGATGTAGCGCTGGATGGCGCTGTCGCCGCCGCGCGGGAGGCCATCGAAACGCATGCCGATGCGCTTCATTTCCACGCCGCTGGGCAGCTTGACCGCCAGCTGGTTGCAGACGATCAGCGAGATCTGCAGCGGGCCGCTTTCGGGCATGTCCAGGCGGGCGTCGTAGCGCTTCTGGATGCTGAAGACGTTGCAGTCCACCGGCACGGTCACGGCCAGGCCGCCGCCGCTGATGTCCACCACGCGCAGGTGCAGGGCTTCGCTGCGGTCCTCGTTGATCGGGAACAGCAGGTGCGGGGAGTCGGTGAACGGGGTTTCCAGCCGATAGAGTTCGCGGCGCTGCAGGTGCACCAGCTCGGTGGGGAAGGGCACGCGGAAGGCGACGTGGCGGTGGCCGCCGGTGCGCTCCAGGTGGTCCAGCCGGAAGCGGACCATGACACGGTCCAGCTGCGCGAAGCAGAGCAGGTGGCCGGCGTCCTCGGCGGCGCGGTTGGCCGGCTCTGACGGGCTACCGTCGAGCAGCAGCCAGTCGTCGTCTTCGTCCAGTTCCAGGATCGCGGTCGGGAAGGACTGGTCGCGACCGCCCAGGTGCGCGTTGATCAGCGAGCGTTGGTCGATCAGCGCCTGCAGCAGGTGGCGGATCTGCCGGGGGTTGCGGACCAGGTAACGATCGTCCGTGCCGTCATCATGGGCGGCATGGGATGCGTCATGGGGGTCAAGGCTGCCTTCGGACATGGACTCTGCTGCGTTGGGCGGGTACGGATATCGTGCGATATCAGGTCTCTGTCCGTTTATCGGCAGCAGTTCACAATAATGTAGGGCCAATGTGTGTAGCGGTACGTTCGGCCAAAAAGCACCACCCCGCCGCAGCGGGGTGGTGTCAGGGGCGTCCAGCGGCGACGATCAGAACTCCTGCCAGTCGCCTTCGTTGGCCAGTACGGGTTCGCGCACCGCCGCGCGGCGGACCGGCGCGGCCTGGGCACGCGGGCGAGCCGGGGCGGCGTGGCGCGTGGCCGGCGCAGCGGCGACGACCGGGGCCGCCTGGCCCTCGAGCTTGAACAGCGACACCGCATCGGTGAGGTGGCCGGCCTGTTCTTCCATGGAGCGGGCGGCGGCCGTGGCTTCTTCAACCAGCGCCGCGTTCTGCTGGGTGGTTTCGTCCATCTGCATCACGGTCTGGTTGACCTGCTCGATGCCGGCCGACTGTTCCTGCGAGGCGGCCGAGATCTCGGCCATGATGTCGGTCACGCGCTGCACCGAGGCCACGATCTCGCCCATGGTGGCACCGGCCTGGTTGACCAGGGCCGAGCCCTCGGCGACCTTGCCGACCGACTCGTCGATCAGGCCCTTGATCTCCTTGGCGGCGCTGGCCGAGCGCTGGGCCAGGGTGCGTACTTCGGAGGCGACCACGGCGAAGCCGCGGCCCTGTTCGCCGGCGCGGGCGGCTTCCACCGCCGCGTTCAGGGCCAGGATGTTGGTCTGGAACGCGATGCCGTCGATGACGGTGATGATGTCGGCGATGCGGCGCGAGGAGGCGTCGATCTCGTGCATGGTGCTGACCACCTTGCCGACCACTTCGCCGCCCTGCGAGGCCACCGAGTGCGCGCCGATGGCGAGCTGGTTGGCCTGGCGGGCGTGTTCGGCGTTCTGGCGCACGGTGGAGGTCAGTTCCTCCATCGAGGCGGCGGTTTCTTCCAGGTTGGCGGCCTGCTGTTCGGTACGGCGCGACAGGTCGTTGTTGCCCGAGGCGATTTCGCCGGCGGCGGTGCTGATGCTGCCCGAGGCGTGCTGGATGCGGCTGACGATCTGGGTCAGCTGGGCCACGGTGGTGTTGGCATCGTCGCGCATGGTTGCGAACACGCCGTGGAACTGGCCCTGCATGCGTGCGGTGAGATCGCCGTTGGCGATGGCCTGCAGCAGGTGCGACAGCTGCGACAGGTTGCCGTCGGCCACTTCCATCATGGTGTTGAGGTGCTCGATCATGACCCGGAAGTCGTGGTCGAAGCGCAGTGCATCGCCGCGCTGGCTGAAGTCGCCGGCGGCCGCAGCCTGGGCCAGGGTCTGGATCTGGGTGTTGATCGCCAGCAGGCTGGCCTTCGCCGCGTCCATCGATTCATGCAGGATCGCGCGGGTGCCCGGCAGGCGGCGCGCGTTCTGCGACAGGTCGCCGGCCGCGTACTGGTTGAGCACGTTGATGGCGTCCTTGATCGAGTCCAGGTGCTCGAAGATCACGGTGTTCACGCCCACGGCCAGCTGGCCGTACACGCCCGGGAAGTCTTCCGGAATGCGGTGGCTGATGTCCGGGCCGGCGTGCATTTCCACCATCTGCTGGGTTTCGCTGGAGTAGCGGCGCAGCATCAGGGTCATGTCGCGGGTGGCCGCCAGCATACGGCCGGCTTCGTCGGCGGTAGTGCTGGGGGCGATGTTCACCGTCAGGTCGCCACGGGCGACCGCCTGGATGGCCTGCATGGCCTGGCGGATCGGCCGGGTCACCGCGCGCGAGATCACCACGCCCATCGCCACGGCGAGCAGCGACAGCAGCACGATGCTGGTGATGATGGCCACCACGCTGCTGTGGTGGGTGGCATTGGCGTCGGCGATCTTCGCCTGCATCAGGCCGCTGCTGAAGGCGCCGAGCTCCTTGAGGTCGTCGAACATCTTGCGGCGCGCTGGGCGCGACTTCTCATCGGAGATCTGCTGGGCCAGTACGCCATCGGCGGCGGCGACGGCCGCGCGCATCTCGGCGTTGGCGGCGAAGTAGGCCTCGAGGTCAGCGGCGACTTTGCTGTAGAGGCCCTTCTCCTTCTCGCCGGCGGGCAGGGCGGCGTAGGCGCCCAGCTCGTCGCGCACGGTCTTGGCGGTGGCATCCATGCGCTTGTTGTAGTCGGCGACCTTGTCCGGCTGGTCCAGCATGCTCAGCTGGGCCAGTTCAAAGGTGCGGAACTCACCCAGCTGCGCGCGGACTTCGCCCAGGTGCTGCACGGACGGAATGTCGTTGCTCGCCATCGCGGCGAGTTCGGCGTTGAGGCTGTTCAGGCGCACCAGGGCGAAGACGCCCAGCGCGATCGTCATCAGGGTGGTGAGGGCGAACCCGACCGCGAGTTTGCGGCTGATGGGCAGATCATGGAACCACTTCATGCGGGAAACTCCGGGCAGGGCAGGGGCGCACAGCCGTGGGAACGCTGGGCGGAAGGGCAAGGGGCGAAGGCGGCGAAGCGGTAGGGCGTCAGGCTGGCGATGAATGTGTCATCGCTATTGCGGATAACGGCGGCGCGGGGCGGTTTCTTGAGTGCGCGATGTCACATTTTTTCGCGGCCCACGCAGCGGCGCGGGTTGCGGTCGATGGTTGCGAAAGCAAGCAATACCAATGGGTTTGCCATGCGGTGGCGAATGGGTCACCGATACGCAGCCGTATCGCGTCCGACGGACATCACGGTTTTCCATCAAACGTTCATGCCGCCGGAATGAAGAGCATCCGGCCAACGGCCGGGGCTACCGCTTCTGGTTGATTGATCATGATCTGGATGGGCCCGTAACAATTCGTAGCCCCGGCCGTTGGCCGGACACCGCGCGCAGCGCGGCCCAAGCATCCGAAGCCCACGTCCGAACGGTTGCCGTCGTGGGTCCAACGTTTAGAGCAAACCGAAGCCACCCATCAGGCGTCCAGAACGAAAAACGCCCCCGTCACCAAACGGGGGCGTTTCGAGCCGGCAGAGCCAGGGACGCTTACGCCGCCTGCGGAACCCGCAGCGAACGCACCAGGCCACCGATATCCACGATCAGCGCAACGCGGCCGTCGCCGAGAATGGTCGCACCGGACACGCCGCTGATACGCCGGTAGTTGTTCTCGATGTTCTTGACCACCACCTGCTGCTGGCCGACCAGTTCGTCCACTTCCAGCGCGATCTTCTGGCCATCGCCTTCCACCACCACCACCAGCGAATCATCGGAGGTGCGGCGGCCGAAGCCGTAATACTCGCTCAGCGACAGGATCGGCAGGTACTCGCCACGCACGCGCAGCACACGGCCTTCGCCGGCCATCGAACGCACGTCTTCCGGCTGCGGCTGCAGTGCTTCCAGCACGTATGCCAGCGGCAGGATCACGGTTTCGCCCGCCACCGCCACGGTCATGCCGTCGAGGATGGCCAGGGTGAGCGGTAGGCGGATCAGCACGCGGGTGCCATTGCCGGCCCTGCTTTCCAGCTGCACTTCGCCACCCAGCGCCTGGATGTTGCGGCGGACCACGTCCATGCCCACGCCACGACCGGACAGATCCGTGACGGCATCGGCGGTGGAGAAGCCGGGCTGGAAGATCAGGTCCCAGACCTGGGCGTCGGTGGGGTTGTCCGGCACGGCCAGGCCGCGTTCGAGCGCCTTGGCCAGGATCTTGTCGCGGTTCAGGCCACGGCCGTCATCGCTGACTTCGATGACGATGTGACCACCCTGGTGCGATGCCGCCAGGGTAATGGTCCCGGTTTCGTCCTTGCCGGCGTCGCGGCGGACGTCGGGCATTTCCAGGCCGTGGTCGATCGAGTTGCGCACCAGGTGCACCAGCGGATCGGCGATCTTTTCGATCAGGCCCTTGTCCAGCTCGGTGCCTTCGCCGATGGTGCGCAGGCGCACGTGCTTGCCCAGGCGCGAGGAGAGATCGCGGACCAGGCGCGGGAAACGGCGGAACACCGCATCCACCGGCAGCATGCGCACCCCGATCACCGCTTCCTGCAGGTCGCGGGTGTTGCGTTCCAGCAGGTCCAGGCCGGCGAACAGCTGCTCGGCATGTACCGGGTCCAGGGCGTGCGAGACCTGCTTGAGCATGGCCTGGGTGATGACCAGTTCGCCGACCAGGTTGATCAGCGCATCGACCTTTTCCACGGCGACGCGGATGGAGGTTTCCGCTTCGCTGGTGGCGGCCGGTGCGGCTGCGGCGGCAGGCGCTGCCACGGGGGCAGCTGGCGCGGCGGCGGGGGCGCTGGTGGCCAGGCTCGGCGGTGCGGCCGGACGGATGTCCAGTTCGCAGTCGTCCACGACCCAGGCGAAGGTGTCTTCGATCTTGCTGCGCGGCACCTTGCCGACCAGGCCCAGGTCCCATGCCAGGTGGGCTTCGAGCGGGTCGAGCTGGTCGAAGCCGGGCAGGCGTTCCAGTCGCGCGGCGACCTGCAGCGAGCCCAGGTGTTCCAGTTCGCGGATGATGCGCAGCGGATCGTTGCCGCTCATGAACAGCGATGGCGCCGGCACGAAACCGATCTGCCACGCTTCAGGGGTGTCATCGACCTTGGCGGCAGCCGGCGCGGCGGCGCTCGGCGCCTGGCCGGACAGCACCGCTTCCAGGCGTGCCTTGACCGCGGCCACCGCCTGCGGATCGGCCGGCTGGCCGTGTTCGGCTTCGCGCAGCAGGGCGCGCAGCACGTCCACCGACGACAGCATGGCATCCACGGCCGCCGCTTCCAGCGCGCGCTTGCCGGCGCGCAGTTCGTCCAGCAGCGTTTCCAGCACGTGGGTCAGCGCGGCGATGGCGTCGAAGCCGAAGGTGCCGGCGCCGCCCTTGATGGAGTGCGCGGCGCGGAACACCGAGTTGATGATTTCCGGATCCTGCTGGCCCGATTCCAGTGCCAGCAGGCCCGCTTCCATCGCGTCCAGGCCCTCGCGGCTTTCCTCGAAGAAGGTGGCGTGGAAGCGTTGCAGGTCCATGCTCATGGGCGTTCGGGTCCGGTTACCAAAGGGGGAGGGGAAGGCGGGTGGGGATCAGCCCAGGACTTTCTGGACGGTCGCGACCAGCTGTTCCGGGTTGAACGGCTTGACCAGCCAGCCGGTTGCACCAGCCGCCTTGCCTTCGGATTTCTTGTCGGCGGCCGATTCGGTGGTCAGCATCAGCATCGGGGTGAACTTGTAGTCCGGCAGCTGGCGCAGCTCGCGGATCAGCGAGATGCCGTCCATGTTCGGCATGTTCACGTCGGTCACCACCGCGTTGAAGCGCTGGCCCTTGGCCCGGCCCAGGGCGACGGCGCCGTCTTCGGCTTCCTCGACGGAAAAGCCGGCCGAGGTGAGGGCGAAGGAAACCATCTGGCGCATTGACGCCGAATCGTCCACCACCAAGATACGTGCGCTCATGCGGCGTTCTCCACAGATTTCAGGTTGTCATGGGTTGCGTCCAGGCCCAGGGCCTGGGTGACACCGAGCAGGCGCGCGGCATCGCGGAAGGTGGCCGTGCAGCCGTCGAACGCGGTCGGGTGGCCAGCCAGGCGGCGGGCCTCGACGAACGCGCACAGGACCTGCACCGACGCGGTATGGATACGGCCCACCTGGCTGGCATCCAGCGTCAGGTCGCCGCCCTGGTCCACCAAGGGGGCCAGGCGTGTTTTGAGCTCGGTGCTGGTCTCGATTCCGAGATCATCACCCAGGGCCACAGTGCTCATCGTTGCTCCGGACAAACGGTTCCGAGGTCTATAACGGCGTATTTCTGGAAACCTTTAGGGTGGGCGTTGTTCCGATGCCGACGGACATCCCGCGGACACGCATGGCGTGTCCCTACGCCGCCGCGATGTAGCGACACGCCATGCGTGTCCCACGCACGGCCGGCCACATTCCTAATTCAACAGCTGCGTGGCATCCAAGAGAATCATCGGCTGGGCCGTGACCCGCGCCACGCCGCGGAACAGGTCGTTGGAAATCTGGCAGATGCGCGCGGTATCGGGCGGTTCGATCTGCGAATCGGTGAGGTTGGCCACGTCTTCCACGGCCGATACGCGCAGGCCCATGGTCTCGCCGTCCTCTTCCAGCACCACGATGCGGGTGTTGGCGTCGTCGCTGGCGGGACCGGTGCCCAGGTGGATGCCCAGGTCCATCACCGGCACCACCTGGCCGCGCAGGTTCATGATGCCCAGCATCGCCGACGGGGTGCCGCGCAGCGGCAGCAGCGGTACCGGCAGCACCACCTCCTGCACCTTCAGCAGCTCCAGCGCGTAGGCCTGGGGGCCGCAGCGCAGGCGCAGCCAGCGCGAGGTGCGCTCGGCGGCGCGGCTATCGCCGCGGGGGCTGGAGGCCGGGTTGCGGGCCTGGGCCTGCAGCTCCTGCCAGCTGCTGGGGCGGCCGGAGGGGGCGGGAACGGGAGCGGGTGCCGCGGGGCGCGGTGCGGCCACGGGTGGGGGCGGCGGCGGTGCAGTGCGGGCGACCGGTGCCGGGGCAGCGACCGGGACCGCTGCGCGCACGGGCGCCGCCACGGTGTCGTGGAGCGCTTCCGCTGGCAGATCGTCCCAACTGGGGCGCGAGGCGTCCGGTGTAGCGGCCACCTCGACCGGGCCCAGGGCCGGGTCGTTGAGCAGTTCGTCCAGCAGGGCCAGGTGGGCCGGCGCGCCCGGTGAGGTGGGCGTATCAAACTCCGCCGCTGGAGCAGCAGCCTCCACCACGGGACCCAGTGCCGGGTCGTTCATCAGTTCGTCCAGCAACGCCATGGCGGCGGGTGCGCCCGGTGAGGTCGGGGTGTCGAAGGCAGGTGCGCCGCTGGCGTCTTCCGTGTCGATGGTCGTCACCGCAGTCACCGGAACGGCATCGCCCAGCAGTTCCTCGAGATAGTCGTCGAGTACGCCGGTGCTGTTCATGCCGCGCGCTCCATCTGCAGCGCGTCGTCGGCCAGGATCCACTCCAGCGCACGCCGGTACGCGGCCAGGCCACGGCCCGGGTAGTCGTCGGAGGTCGCCGGCACGGTCAGGCTGGCGGCGTTGCAGATGCGCGTGTCCACCGGAATGGCGTCTTCCCACACGCGGTGGCCGTGGCGGTCCTGCATCTGCTTGACGGTTTCGTTGCCGGCGCGGGTGCGGCGGTCGAACAGGGTCGGCAGGATCGACATCGGCAGCGGGCGGCGGCGCGAACGCTCGACCATCTCGCCGGTCCGCACCATGCCATCCAGGCCGTGCAGGGCCAGCGGCTCGGCCTGGGTCGGAATGATCAGGCGGTCGGCCGCGGCAAGCGCGTTGATCATCAGCAGGCCCAGCGTGGGCGCGCAGTCGAGCAGGATGTAGTCGTGCTGGCCCTGGTGGCGGGCCATCGCGTGCTGCAGGGCCAGGCCCAGGCCGGGCTGGTTGGCGCTGCGCCGTTCCAGCGTGGCCAGCGCGGCCTGCGCGCAGATGAAGTCCAGGCCAGGCACCTGGCTGCCATGGGCCAGGCTGCTCAGTTCCGCAGGCGGGGTGCCGAACAGCTCCAGTACGCCGGCCGGCGGCGGATCCAGCGGCACGCCGAAGGCGCGGGTCAGCGAGGAGTGCGGATCGAGGTCGATCAGCAGCACGCGGTGGCCCAGGGCGGCCAGGCCGCGGCCGAGCGCGAGGGTGGTGGTGGTCTTGCCCACGCCGCCCTTCTGGTTGGCGATTGCCCAGATACGCATCGGCTTACTCCTTCATTGCAGGGGGAACGGCGGCGCCAACGCGGCTGCCGGCCGGCACCGGTGGCAGCTGCACCGGGGCGAGGGGGGAAACGGGGGAGGGCGTGGCCGGCGCCGGCGCGGTGCCGGTTTCGGCGGTGAGCTGCGGGCCCAGCGGGTCCGTGCCCTGCGCGGTGTCGGCCAGGATGATGACCATCACCCGGCGGTTGCGGTTGCGGCCCTGCGCGCTGGTGTTGTCTTCGCGCGGGCGGAACTGGCCATAGCCGACCATCGCCAGCCGCGCCGGCTGCACGCCCTGGTCGGCGAACAGGTGCACCACGCTGGCCGCACGCGCGGCCGACAGTTCCCAGTTGGACGGGAACAGCGCGGTGGCGATCGGCACATCATCGGTGTGGCCTTCCACGCGCACGCCGTTGGGCGCGTCGTGCAACACCTGGGCCAGCGAAGACAGGGTGTCGCGTGCGTGCACGTCGAGCGTGGCCGAGCCGGTGGTGAACAGGATGTCGCTGTTGATCTCCACCTCGATCCACAGCTCGGTGCGGCGCACGGTGATCATGCCGCGGTCGATCAGCGGTGCCAGCGTCGCGGTGAGGCGGTCGGCGATGCTGTTGAGCTGGCGCTCTGCAGCCTGCAGCTGTTGCTGGTTGTGCACCGACACCGGCATGCGCATCTGCGAGGCCATCGCCGGCAGCAGGGTGGGGTCGTTGCTGGGCGACGGTGCCGACGGGCCAACGCGGTTGCCCGCCTTGATCACCGAGGGGCTGTCCCAGCCGCCGCCCTGCACCTGCTGGTTGCCGACCTGCACCGGGTTGATGGTGCGCGGCGCGCCACCGAAGGCGGTGGTCAGCGCGTCGGCCATGACCCGGTACTTGCCTTCGTTGAGCGAGGAGATGGCGTACATGACCACGAAGAAGGCAAGCAGCAGCGTCATGAGGTCGGCGTAGGGAATCGCCCAAGCCTCATGGTTGGCATGCTCTTCGTGGGCTTTGCGGCGGGCCATGTCAGTGCAGGAACCCCGACAGGTTGGTCTCGATGTTGCGCGGGTTCTCGCCCTGGGCAATCGAGATCAGGCCTTCGATGATCATTTCGCGGTCGCGGCTGTTGTGGTGGATCACGCTCTTGAGCTTGGCCGACACCGGCAGGAACAACAGGTTGGCCGAGGCGATGCCGTAGATGGTGGCGGTAAACGCAGCGGCGATGCCGTGGCCGAGCTTGCTCGGGTCGGCCAGGTTCTTCATCACCGCGATCAGGCCGAGCACGGCGCCGATGATGCCCAGCGTGGGCGCGTAGATGCCCATGCCTTCGAACACCTTGGAGGCGGCCAGGTCCTGGCTTTCCTGGCTGCCCAGTTCGATTTCCATCATGTGCCGGATGGTTTCCGGTTCCACGCCGTCCACCAGCAGCTGCAGGCCCTTGCGCAGGAACGGGTCGTCCTGGGCGTCGACCTGGGCTTCCAGGCCGAGCAGGCCCTGGCGGCGGGCGATGTTGCTCCATTCCACGATCTGGCGGATCAGTTCGGCACGGTCGCTGGCTGGCGGGCGCACGACCCAGCGCACGATCTTGAAGGCGTGCTTGAACACGGCCGGCGAGGTGTGCAGCAGGATGGCGGCCAGCGTGCCGACGATGACGATCACGAAGGCGGCAGGGGACCACAGCGACGCCAGCCCGGCACCCTTGAGGATGCTGCCGCCGACCAGCGAGGCCAGGGCGAGGAAAAGTCCAATGAGGCTGAGTCTGTCCATTTGTCCGATATCGGCTTGCTTGGGGGGGACTTGAGTTGTGGGGCTATCGGCGGTTCAGCCAGCATGGCGTGGCTCTACGCGTTGGGAGCACCCGTCGATGCGGTGGCCCTGGATCAATCGTGCGGGGTGCGCAGGCCGTCCACGTCGAGGATCAGCGACATGCGGCCGTCGCCGATCAGGGTGGCGCCGGCGTAGCCGCGCAGGCCGCGCAGGGCCTTGGGCAGCGGCTTGATCACCACTTCCTCGCGGCCACGCACCTGGTCCACCACCAGCCCGAAGCGGGCTTCGCCGGCCTGCAGCACCACGATGGTGAGCAGGGGCGAGGGCGCCGGATCCACATCCAGCCAGTGGCGCAGGTCCACCAGCGGCAGGGTGTGGGTCCTGCGGTCGAGCACGGCGCGGCCGTCGAACCAGCCCAGCGAGGTGTTCGGCGCGTGCAGCACTTCCATCACGCGTGCCAGCGGCAGTGCGTAGACGTCCTCGCCGGCTTGCACCAGCAGGGTCGGCAGGATCGCCAGGGTGAGCGGAACGCGGATCATGAAGCGGCTGCCACGGCCCAGTTCGGACTGGATCTGGATCTGGCCGCTGAGCTCGCGGATGCGCGACTGCACCACGTCCATGCCGACGCCACGACCGGAGATATCGGTGACTTCCTGCTTGGTCGAGAAGCCGGGCAGGAACACCAGGTGCAGGCATTCCTCGCTGGTCAGGCGGGCGGCGGCTTCGGGATCGATCAGGCCCTTTTCGCGGGCCTTGGCGCGCAGGCGCTCGGGGTCGATGCCGGCGCCGTCGTCCTGCACTTCAATGCTGACGTAGTCGCCTTCCTGCTGCGCGGACAGGCGTACGTTGCCGCTGCGGGTCTTGCCCTGGGCTTCGCGCAGCTCGGGCATTTCAATGCCGTGGTCGATCGCGTTGCGCACCAGGTGCACCAGCGGGTCGGCCAGGGCTTCGACCAGGTTGCGGTCCAGTTCGGTTTCCGCCCCGATCAGTTCCAGCTCCACTTCCTTCTTCAGGTTGCGGGCCACGTCGCGGGCGACCTTGGGGAAGCGTGAGAACACCTTGCCCACCGGCTGCATGCGGGTGCGCATCACCGCCGACTGCAGGCGCGCGGTGGCGATATCCAGCGTGGACACGGCGCGGTCCAGTTCTTCGTCGTGCAGGCGCGCACGCAGGGTCTTGAGCCGGTTGCGCGACAGCACCAGTTCGCCGATCAGGTTGACGATGGCATCCAGGCGCTTGGTATCCACGCGCACGGTGTGTTCGGCTTCGGCCACCGGCTTGTTGGCGGCCGGCTTGGCCGGGGCCGGGGCGGCGACCGGGCGCGGCGCGATGGCCGGGGCGGGGGCCGCTGCGGCCACGCTCTGCGCGCCGGGAGCGGCGCCGCCATGCAGCTGGTCGAGCAGGGCTTCGAATTCGTCTTCGCCGATCAGGTCATCGTCGTTCTTTTTCGCCACGGCAGTGGGAGCCGCGCCGCCGTGCAGGGTATCCAGCAGGGCTTCGAATTCATCGTCGGTGATCAGGTCGCCGCTGGAGGCGGCCGCCGTCGCGGCCGGTGCCGGCGTGGCCGGTCCGTTGACGTCGAACTGCGCGATCAGTTCCGGCGGGGCATAGCCCGGCTCGGTGCCGGCGGCCACCGAATCCAGCATCGACTGCAGGTAATCCAGCGATTGCTGGCCGGCGTCGAAATGGTGGGCCTGCAGCACGGCCTGGCCCGAGCGGGCCATGCCAAGGGTTTCTTCGGCGGCGTGGCACAGCTCGACCATGGCCTGGATGCCCAGGAAGCCGGCACCGCCCTTGAGCGTGTGGAAACCGCGGAACACCGCGTTGAGCTGGTCGCTGTCCTGGGGCGACTGCTCCAGCGACACCAGCTGTTCGCCGAGGCGATCCAGGATCTCCTGGGCCTCGAGGATGAAGTCTGCAGCAATGTCGTCTGGAACAGCACTCATGGTTTCAAAGCCCCAAATCGGAAAGCAGGTCGTCGGCGTCGACCTGTGACACCTGATGGCGGTCCAGGCCGCTCACGGCCGGACCGGCCAGGCCGTTGTCGCGCTTGTGCGCGCTGTCGTCCGGCGGCGGCAGGCCGAGCGCGCCGAAGCCTTCGTGCACGCGGCGCACGATGCCCACCACGCGGCGGATGATCTGCCCGGTGAGATCCTGGTAGCTCTGGGTGAGCGCGATCTCGGTGAGGTTGTGGCGGATGCGGTCCAGCTGCTGGTCCTGGTCCGGGCTCAACCCGTTGGCACGCAGCTGCTCGGTGAGCGCGCGGCATTCCTCGGCCAGGTCCAGGGTGCGGTGGGTGGCCTGTTCGGTCATCGCCACCACGTGGTCCAGGCGCGCGCAGGCATCGTCAAGCTCGCCGGCTTCGCTGGGCAGGGTGGGCAGTTCGCCCAGCGCCTGGCCCAGTTCGCGGGCAAGCCGGTTCAGCCCGGCCATCATCGGCTGGGTGCGCAGCGCGGCCAGGGCGTCGATTTCCCGGCGCCAGCCCGCTTCGTCGCCGCTTTCCAGCGCGGCCAGGGCATCCTGCAGGCGCTGCACCAGCGCCGATTTGTCGCGAAGGGTTTCCATCACGCGCTGGCCGCCAGGCGCTCGAAGATCTTGCCGAGCTTTTCTTCCAGGGTCTGGGCGGTGAACGGCTTGATGATGTAGCCGTTCACGCCGGACTGGGCGGCTTCAATGATCTGCTCGCGCTTGGCTTCGGCGGTGACCATCAGCACCGGCAGGGTCTTGAGCTTGGCGTCGGCGCGGATCGCCTTGAGCAGGTCGATACCGGTCATGACCGGCATGTTCCAGTCGGTGACCACGAAATCGAACGACTGGCTCTGCAGCAGGGCCAGCGCGGCATGCCCGTCCTCGGCTTCGGCCGTATTGGTGAAGCCCAGATCGCCCAGCAGGTTCTTGACGATACGACGCATGGTCGAGAAGTCGTCGACGATCAGGATACGCATGTTCTTGTTCAAAGCACTTTCCTCGGTATCAAGTGTTCTCGAGGCCGGCGTCGGCCGCCTCGAAGATCTTCAGTCGGCCACGCAGGCGCAGCACTGCCTGGCCATGGATCTGGCAGACGCGCGACTCGCTGACGCCGAGCACCGCGCCGATCTCTTTCAGGTTCAGTTCCTGCTCGTAGTACAGCGACAGCACCAGCTGTTCGCGTTCGGGCAGCAGGCCGATCGCGTTGCCCAACTCGCGGCCGAATTCGCCGCGCTCCAGCACCTGCTGCGGGGTCGGGCCGCCCTGGGCGACGGTATCCAGCTCGCCCTGGTCTTCGATCCGCGATTCCAGGCTCAGCACCTGGCCACGCGCGGCGTCTTCCATCAGGCGCAGGTAGTCGGGCAGCGGCATGTCCATCGCGGCGGCCACTTCGGTGGCGCTGGCGGCGCGGCCGGTGGTCTGCTCCAGCCGGCGGATGGTGGACGCGGCGTCGCGGGCACGGCGGTGCACCGAACGCGGCACCCAGTCGCCGCGGCGGATCTCGTCGATCATCGAGCCGCGGATGCGGATCGAGGCGTAGGTTTCGAACGAGGCGCCCTGGTCGGCGTCGTAGCTGCGCGAGGCCTCGATCAGGCCCATCATGCCGGCCTGGATCAGGTCGTCGACTTCAACGCTGGCCGGCAGGCGTGCGGCCAGGTGGTGGGCGATGCGCCGGACCAGGTCCGAGTGCTGGGCAATGCACTCGTTGGCAGCGGCGCGCTGCACCTCTTTATATTGTGCGGCGCCTTTCATGCGGTCACCCCGCGTTGCTTGAGGATGCGTTCCAGGAAGAATTCAACGCCGCCGCGCGGCTCGGTCGGGGCCTGCCAGCGGGCGGTGCGCCGGGCGATCTCGGCGATCGCCTGCGCCGACGGGCTGGACGGGTAGGCCTTCACCACCGGCTGCTGGCGCTGCACCGACAGGCGCAACCAGTCGTCCTGCGGCACGCAGCCCAGGTAGTTCAGCGAGACATCGGCCAGGAACTTGTCGCAGACCCGGCTCAGCTTTTCGTAGAGCACGCGGCCTTCGTTGGGGTCACGCACCATGTTGGCGACCACCTGGATGCGGTCCACGCCACGTTCGCGCGAGAGCACCTTGATCAGCGCATAGGCATCGGTGATCGAGGCCGGTTCGTCGCAGACCACCACCACGGTGTCCTGGGCGGCCTGGCAGAAGGTGAGCACGCCGTCGCTGATGCCGGCGGCGGTGTCGACCACCATGAAGTCCAGATCGCGTTCCAGTTCGGAGAACACGTTGACCAGGCCCACGTGTTCGGCCGGCTGCAGTTCGGCCATGTGGCGGCGGCCGGACGCGGCCGGCACCACCAGCACGCCACCCGGGCCTTCCAGGATCACTTCATCCAGCGTGCAGCGCCCGGCGACCAGGTCGGCCAGGGTCAGCTTGGGCTGCAGGCCCAGGATCACATCGATGTTGGCCAGGCCCAGGTCGGCATCCAGCAGCAGCGTGCGCTTGCCCATGTCGGCCAGCGCCACGGCCAGGTTGGCCGACACGTTGGTCTTGCCCACGCCGCCCTTGCCGCCGGTGACGGCGATGGTGCGGACCGGGCCCAGCGGCTGGCTGCGGGTGGCCGACAACGGGAAGGTCCTGGTCAGGTTTTCATACTCACGCGACGGCATGGTTCAACTCCGGGTTGCAGGGCATATCGGCCGCGCGGCGCAAATCTTCAAGGCGAAGTACAAGATTGGCTGCACTGGCCCGGTGCAGGTCTTCTGGAACGTCCTGGCCATCGGTGACCCAGGTGATCGGCAGGCGGTGGTCGACGGCCACCGACAGGGCGGTACCGAAGCGGCCGGTCTCGTCCAGCTTGCTGAGCACCACGCCCTGCGGGTTGGCGCCGCTGAAGCGGCGGACCACCTCGTCCATGTCGCCGAAGCTGGTGTTGGCCGGCAGCACCAGCAGCGTGCGGATCTGCGGGGCGGCGCGCAGCCACTGCAGCTGGGCGGCCAGGGCGCGGTCACGCGGGCCCAGGCCGGCGGTGTCGATCAGCACCAGCTTGTAGTCCTTCAGGCGCTCCAGCAGCTGGGCCAGGTCGCTGCCACTGTTGGCTTCATGCACGGCGATGCCGAGCTGGCGGCCGAAGCCGTACAGCTGCTCGCGGGCGCCGATGCGGGCGGTATCGGTGGTGACCAGGGCCACGTCGCGGGCGGCGTGGGCTTCGGCGAAGCGCGAGGCCAGCTTGGCGATGGTGGTGGTCTTGCCGGCACCGGTGGGGCCGACCAGGGCGATCACGCCGCCGGCCTCCAGCGGGTCGACCGGGGCGATCGGCAGCTTCTTGGACAGCAGCCCCAGCATCAGGCCACGGCCACGGTGGGCTTCGGTGTCCAGCGGGATCTGCAGGGCCACGTCGCGGCAGATGCCGGCGTCGAAGCCGTATTCGTCCATCAGGTCCAGCGCGGCGGCACGCACCGCCGAACCGCGCAGGCGCTCGTCGGTGAAGCGGTTCATTTCGCGCTCGATGACGGTGCGCATGCCGGCCACTTCATTGCGCAGCTGGCGCAGTTCCTCATCGTCGCGGACCAGGGTCACCGGGGCGGCAACGGCAGGCACCGGGGCGGTGATGACCTCGGCCGGCACCGTCGGTTCGTTGGCGGCCTGCAGCGACGGCTCGACCGGTGCAGCAACGGTCATGGCGGCGACCGGCGCGGCGATGTCGTCCACAACCAGCGGAGCGGGCACGGCAAACACCGCCGAATCGTCGATCTGGATGGCCGGGCTGGCCGCGGCCGGGACCACCGGCACGGTTTCCCACAGCGGAGCCGCCGGGGCTTCAAGCGGAGCCCGCTGCATCTGCTGCGCCGGCATCTGCGGCAGCTGCGGCGGGACGCTGGTGCGGCCTGCCGGCGCGTGCATCTCGAACAGCGGTGCTTCGTCCAGCGGCGGGTCGATGATGAAGCGGGCGCGGTTGGCCGGGGCCGGCGCAGCGGCGCGGACCGGTGCTTCCACGGCCACCGGTGCGGCGTCGGCGACCGGCGCAACCACGGTGCGTTCGGCGGCGGCAGCCTGTTCAACATTGAACGGGGCGAAGATCTGTTCCGGCAGCTGGGCAGCCGGCTGCACGTTGGCGCGGGCCAGGGTGGCGGCAAAGCCGCTGCTGCCCGGCGGCGGCACGATTTCGTTGGCGCTGTCCAGGGTGCGGCCGGTGGCGCCCACGGCGGCGCGGGCGAGGGCGGCCACGGCCGAGGTGGTGGCCGCCACCGGCTCCGGCGCGGCGGCCGGTGCCTTGCGGCGGGTCACCGCGGCGATCACCGCATCGGCGGCGTTGCGCGGCCGCGGGGCCGGCGGCGGCGGCGCCACGTCCTTGCGCGCCGCTTCCAGTGCACGCTGTACCGCGCCTTCGTCATAGTTCGCCGCGGCCACGATTTCCACGCCTTCCTCGATCCGGCGATTGGACAGGATCACGGCATCCGGACCGTGTTCCTTGCGCACCAGGTTCATGGCAGAGCGCATATCGGGAGCGACGAAGCGTTTGATTTTCATGCTGTGGTACCGGGACTGGGGCGGCTGGGGGGTGGAAGGGAAGCGCTGGTTGTCGGTGGTCTGCACGGTCCGGGTTTCCCTTCTTGTCCTGCTGCGGTGATTGCGAAATGGGGGTGTCTGTTTTCTGACGCGTTGCTGTCGGAGTTCCGGCTCAGCTGATCGTGCCGACCAGCTTCAGCCGCTTGTCCTCGGGGACCTCGCTGTAGGCCAGCACGGACAGCGACGGAACGCTGTGGCGTACCAGCCGTGCCAGCGCGGCACGTACCGGACCGGGCACCAACACCACCGCGGGCTCGTTCTTCGCTTCCTGCTTGCTGACACATTCGGCCAGGCTCTGGTGCAGTCGCTCAGCGAGTCCGGGTTCCAGCGCGGCGCCGTTGCCCTGAGTGGACTCCTGCAAGACGCGTTCCAGTTGCGGGTTGAGGGTGAACACCGGCAGCTCGGCGGACATGCCGGCGATCTCCTGGACGATGAAACGGCCCAGCGCGTTGCGCACGGCGGCCGTCAGTACGCCGGGGTCCTGGCTCATCGGCGCGTTCTCCACCAGCGATTCGGCGATCTTGCGCAGCTGGCGCACCGGGATGCGTTCGATCAGCAGGTTCTGCAGCACCCGCACCACCACCGACAGCGGCAATGCCTTCGGGGTGAGGTCCTCGACCAGCTTGGGCGCGCTCTTGGCCAGGTTGGCCAGCAGCTGCTGCACCTCTTCGTGGCCGAGCAGCTCCGGGGCGTGTTCGCGGATCAGGTGCGAGAGGTGGGTAGCGACCACGGTGGCCGGGTCGACCACGGTGTAGCCCATCGATTCGGCGTGGGCGCGCTGGTGCGGCTGGATCCAGGTGGCATCCAGGCCGAACGCGGGGTCCTTGCCGGCAATGCCTTCCAGCGCGCCGAGCGCGCTGCCCGGGTCCAGGGCCAGTTCGCGGTCGGGGTGAATTTCGGCGGTGGCCACCGGCACGCCGTGGATCAGCAGCCGGTAGGCGCTGGCGCCCAGTTCCAGATTGTCACGGATGTGCACCGACGGAATCAGGAAGCCGATGTCGTGGGTGAGCTTGCGGCGCACGCCCTTGATGCGCGCCATCAGTTCGCCGCCCTGGTTCTTGTCCACCAGCGGGATCAGCCGGTAGCCCACTTCCAGGCCCAGCGGATCGACCGGGCGCAGTTCGTCCCAGGTCAGTTCGGCGGTGGGCGAGGGGCTGCTGGCGCCCGGCAGGCCCAGCGCATTGGTAGGGCCGGCCGCAGGCGCGGCGGCGGCGCGCTCGGCCGCCTGGCTCTTCTTCCAGAGCTTCCAGGCGATGAAGCCGAGGATGGCAGCCAGCGTCAAGAAGGCGACGTTGGGCATGCCCGGGACCAGGCCGACCAGGCCCAGGATCGCCGCGGCGATGGTCAGAGCGCGGTGCTGTCCGAACACCTGGCCCATCATGGCCTGGGCCATGTCCTGCGAGCGCGAGGCGCGGGTGACCAGCATGGCCACGGCCGAGGACACCAGCAGTGCCGGCAGCTGCGCCACCAGGCCGTCACCGATCGACAGCAGGGTGTAGGTGGCTGCGGCTTCGCCAAACGGCATGCCGTGCTGGAGCACGCCGACCGCCAGGCCGCCGATCATGTTGATGAAAAGAATGAGGATGCCGGCGATGGCATCGCCGCGGATGAACTTGCTGGCACCGTCCATGGCGCCGTAGAAGTCGGCTTCCTCGCGGACTTCTTCACGGCGCAGCTTGGCTTCTTCACGCGTCAGCAAACCGGCGTTGAGGTCGGCGTCGATCGCCATCTGCTTGCCGGGCATGGCGTCCAGGATGAAGCGCGCGGTCACTTCGGACACGCGGCCGGCACCCTTGGTGATCACCACGAAGTTGATGATGGTCAGGATCGCGAAGACCACGATGCCCACGGCGTAGTTGCCGCCGATGACGAATTCACCGAACGCGGCGATCACCTTGCCGGCCGCTTCATGGCCATTCTGGCCGTTGAGCAGGATCACGCGGGTGGAGGCCACGTTCAGCGCCAGCCGCAGCATGGTGGTGATCAGCAGCACGATCGGGAAGATGGTGAAATCCAGCGGGCGCTTCACGTACACCACCGCCAGCAGCACCATCAGCGAGATGGCGATGTTGAAGGTGAACAGCGCATCCAGCACGGGGGCGGCCAGCGGCACCACCACCATGGCCAGCAGGGCCAGCACGATCAGCGGGGCGCCCAGGCCCTGGCGGATCATGTCCAGGGCGCGACGGGTGTTCATGCCGGCGGGCTGGGCGCTCATGGGCGGCCTCCCTTGCCGAACTCATCCACGTCGATGCTGGGCGCGGCCGGCATCGGTCCACCCCGCCAGGTACGCAGCTGGTAGACGTAGGACAGCACCTGGGCAACGGCCGAATACAGTCTCACGGGAATTTCCTTTCCAAGTTGACCTTCCCGATACAAGGCGCGTGCCAAAGGCGGGGCCGAGACGATGGCGACCTTGTTGCCGTCGGCCACCTGGCGGATGCGCAGGGCGGTTTCGTCCACGCCCAGGGCCACCACGGTGGGTGCGCCCATCCTGCCGCCGTCGTATTTGAGGGCCACCGCGTAGTGGGTGGGGTTGACCACCACCACGTCGGCGGTGGGCACCGCTTCCATCATCCGGCGGTTGGACATCTGTTGCTGCAGCTGGCGGATGCGGCCCTTCACTTCCGGGCTGCCCTCGCTTTCCTTCATTTCCCGGCGCAGCTCTTCGCGGGTCATCTTCAGCTTGCGCATCCAGTTCCAGCGCTGGTACGGGGCATCGATGGCGGCCAGCAGCATCATGGCGCCGCCGGTGGCCAGCATCAGTTTCAGGGTGAAGCCCAGCCCGTGGACCATGGCCGCCTCCAGCGGCTGGTGGACCAGGTCGCGCAGCCCGCGGATGCCATGCCAGACCACCAGCCCGGCGGCGGTGCCGACGAACACGATGCGCAGCAGGGATTTGGTGAATTCGCCGATGGCTTCGGCGCCATACAGGCGCTTCATGCCGGCCATCGGGCTGAGCCGGTTGAACTGCGGCATCAGCGATTTGTTCGACCAGCGCAGCCCGCCCATGGCTACCGGGGCCAGGAAGCTGGCCAGCAGGCAGACCAGCAGCAGCGGCCACAGGGCCAGCATCAGCTGCAGGAACAGGTGCCCGAAATGGCTGAACAACCCCAGCGGCTCGAAGCGCAGGCCCGGTTCCGGGGTCAGGGCCAGCTTCATCCAGTCCTTGGCGCTGCTGGCCATGCCCCCGGAAAACGCCATCAGCGCCAGCACCGAGGCGCCGAACACGGCGGCGGTGGCCAGCTCGCGCGAACGCGGGATATTGCCCTGTTCACGGGCATCGCGCAGGCGTTTTTCGGTAGGTTGTTCGGTTTTTTCGCCGGCTTGTTCTTCGTCGGACATCGGGAGCAGGGCACCGCGGGGATTCCCCGGGGTGGTGCAAGAAGTGTTCCATTGCGGACGACGTGCCGGGAGCAGAGCACGTGACAGGGACAGTGATCGAGCTCTGGCTCGGGATCGGGATCGGGATCGTGATGGCGACGGCGACGGCGACGGGAGAGTAGGGTCGGTTCCCAAACGACCGCCGATACGGGGTCAACGTCCGGTAACGCATGACGGGAAGCGCAGAAGCGTTCCCCGACGGAGGTCATGCCGCCATCGAACGCGGGCAATCCACGTGCAGTCGATCGGGATGCGACCCTACCAGCAAGAGCCCAACAGCCCGGCGCCACCGGCATCATCAATGGCATCATCCAGGTTCAACTGACTGCTGCGGTAATCGATGTCGCCTTTCCTGTTCTGCGTTGTCCTGTTGGCCGGGCTGCTGCATGCCAGCTGGAACGCCATCGTCAAACGCGGCAGCGATACGCTGTTCACCACGATCCTGGTGACCGGCTCGGCGGCGTTGATCGCGGCGCTCTGCCTGCCTTTCGTGACCGCACCGGATCCGCGCAGCTGGCCGTGGCTGGCTGCGTCGACCGTGCTGCAGGCGGGGTATTACCTGCTGGTGGCGCGCACCTACCGGGTGACCGACATGAGCGCGGCCTATCCGTTGATGCGGGGTTGCGCGCCGATCCTGGTGGCGCTGGTGGGCGGGGTCGTTCTCGGCGAGCGCCTGCCGGGATTGGCATGGGCCGGCATCGGGCTGATCTGCTTCGGTATTCTGTGCATGTCGCACGGGATCGTGCGTCGGCAGATGTGGCTGCCTCTGCTCAACGCCGGAGTGATTGCCACTTACACGCTGGTAGACGCCTTGGGGGCGCGCCAGTCCGGTTCGGCGCTGGGCTACACCTTGTGGCTGTTCCTGCTGTCGGGGCTGCCATTGCCGGTCTGGGCCTTCGCTACCCGCGCGCCGCAGCTTTTCGCCTATGCACGATCGAACTGGGGCTATGGCCTCGTCGGCGGCGTAGGTACGCTGACATCCTACGGCGTGGTGCTCTGGGTGATGACGCAGGCGCCTGTGGCGATGGTCTCGGCACTGCGCGAGACCTCGATCCTGTTTGGCGTGCTGATCTCTGCGTTGGTGTTACGCGAACGGGTCACCCGACAACGATGGGTCGCCGCCGGATTGATCGTTGCAGGAGCGGTGGTGTTGCGCGTGTGCGGCTAATCCAGGAAATGCCCGCCCTGCGAGGCTTTGTGGTCCTGTGACACCACCATCCGTGGGCGTGGCAGGTCGTGGAGCTGCAGGAAGCGCTCGGCGTCGACCGGGCGGCCGAGCAGGTAGCCCTGCAGGAAGTCGCAGCCCAGCCGCTCCAGGTAGGAACGCTGGCCGGCGGTTTCCACGCCTTCGGCCACGATGTCCATGTCCAGCGCATGCCCCAGCGCCACGATGGCCGAGACGATCACCACGTCTTCGGAGCTGTTCTCCAGGTCGCGCACGAAGGCGTGGTCGATCTTGATCTCGGTGGCCGGCAGGCGCTTGAGATACAGCAGGCTGGAATAGCCGGTGCCGAAATCGTCGATGGAAATGCCCACGCCCAGCCGCGCCAAGGCCTGCAGCAGGCGCAGGCTGGTCTCGGTGTCGCGCATCACCGCGCTTTCGGTGATCTCCAGGACCAGCCGGCGCGGTTCCACCCGGTGCAGTTTCAGCGCGTCGCTGATCTCGCCGAGCAGGTTCGGGGAGCCGAACTGGATCGGCGACAGGTTCACCGATACCGACCAGCTGTCGTGGCCGGCGTCATGCCAGCGGCGCAGCTGGCGGCAGGCTTCGTTGAGCACCCAGCGCCCGATCTCGTGGATGACCCCGCTGCGTTCGGCCAGGCGGATGAAACGATCCGGTGGAATCAGCCCATGCTCGGGGTGGTTCCAGCGGACCAGGGCCTCGGCGCCACAGACCTGGTGGGTGCTGACCCGCACCTTGGGCTGGTAGTGCAGAAACAGCTGGTTGGACTGGATCGCGCGGCGCAGGTCGGCCAGCAGCCGGAACTGCTGTTCGGCGCTGTCGCTCATCCACTCGGCGAACACCACGAACGCGTTGCGTCCGGCTTCCTTGGCCTGGTACATCGCCGCGTCGGCATACCCCATCAACTGGCGTTCGGTGGTGGCGTGGTCGGGGCAGATGGCAATGCCGATGCTGGCGGTGACCTGCAGCTCATGCCCTGGCACCAGGTTGCCGGTGCCCACGGCCTGGATGATGCGGCCGGCCAGGTTGGACACGTCCTCGTCGTTGTCGATGCCGACCACCAGCACGAACTCGTCGCCGCCCAGGCGGGCCATCACGTCGGCGGCACGCAGCAGCTGGCGGGTGCGCGTGGCCACCGCGACCAGCAGGGCGTCGCCGGTCTGGTGACCGTAGGCGTCGTTGACCTGTTTGAAGCCATCCAGGTCCATGAACATCACCGCGAAACGCCCTCCACGTTGTTCGGCATCCACCAGGGCCTGTTCAATGCGCTGCTGCAGCAGCAGGCGATTGGGCAGGTGGGTCAGCGGATCGTGCAGGGCGGCCTGGCTAAGCTCGGCATGCGCATCGTCCAGCGACGTGCGCAGGTGCAGGTTGCGTAACCGCAGCAGCTGCGCCTGCTGCCGCTGGTCCAGCCAGGACACCAGCAGCACCACGGCCAGGATGCCGATGGTGAGCACCATCACCAGCGCCCCCAGCCACTGGGTCTGCAGGCCGGTGCCGGCGGCGGCGCCACACACACTGTCGGCCGGGAACCGTGCCGCGGCCATGCCGGTGTAGTGCATGCCGACGATCGCCGCGCCCAGCACCACCGCCGGCGCCAGGCGATGCTGCAGCCGGGTGTCGTTGTGGCGCAGGCGGAAGGCGACGTACAGCGCGACCCACGACGCCGCCACTGCAATGATGAGAGAGAGGGTGAACCAGCCCGGGTGGTATTCGATGCCCGGGCGCATGAGCATGGCCGCCATGCCCAGGTAGTGCATGCTGGCGATGCCGCTGCCCATCAGCAATGCACCCAGCGCCAGGCGCGAATGCGGCAACGTGGCGCGTGAGACCAGCCAGAGCGCGAAGATCGAGGAGGCGATCGCCGCCAGCAACGATACCGCGGTCAGTTCAAGGTCGTACCCCAATGGAATGGGCAGCTTGAAGGCCAGCATGCCGATGAAGTGCATGGACCAGATTCCCAGGCCCATGGCGCAGCCACCGCCCAGCAGCCACAGCACGCTGATCCTTGGCGATGGCGCGGTGGTGACCCGATTTGCCATGTCCAGCGCGGTGAAGGACGCCATGATGGCGACCAGCAGCGAAACCACGACCAACCATGGGGTGTAACTGCCGACGAGCATCATGACTCTCCCTGGCGTACACAGCTGCAATCTAAAAAAAGACTGGACCACGCTTCTGCGCGGACTGCTCAGGCACGTTCCCCCTGCCGTGAGCGCATGTTAACGACACAGGAGGGGGCGAAAGCAAGCGCAAATCCGGCCAAATTTCATGCGGTCATCACGCGACCGTCACCTGTTTTACATACGGGCGCGTACGCTACGGGGCCGGCGCTAGCGGGTGAGGCCGTCGGCGGTCTGGAACGCGGCGTCGAACAGGCGTTGCACCGGGGGGCCCATTTCACCGGCAAGCACGGTCAGCAGGAACAGGCCCAGCAACAGGGCGACCGGCAGGCCGAGCTGGATCGGGTTGAGCGCGGGGGCGGCACGCGCCAGCACGCCGAAGGCCAGGTTCACCGCCAACATGGCGACCGTGATCGGCAGCGACAGCGTCAACGCGCCGCGCAGCACCTGCAGCAGGAACGTGGGCGCGGTGCTGATGAACGCATCGAGGTCGGGCAGCGATGCGCCGATCGGCACGGCCTTGTAGCTGTCCATCAGCAGTGAGATCAACGCGAGATGCCCGTTGGCGGCGAAGAACAGCAGGCCGAACAGAAGATAGAACCACTGACCGATCACGCCCGAGGTGCCGCCGCGCATCGGATCGCTCATCTGCGCGAAGGCCAGGCCGGTGCCCTGCGAGACCAGTTCGCCGGCCATGGCACCGGCTTCGAACACCAGCCGCAGCAGGAAGCCGATGGAGATGCCGATGGCCAGTTCGCGCGCGATGCTGAGTACGGTGGCCGCGTCAAAACCGGTCCAGGCCGGGACGGGCGGCAGCATCGGCGACAGCGCGATGGCCAGTGCGCCGGACAGCATCACGCGCACCCGTGCCGGCACCGCGCGGCTGCCGACCAGCGGCATGGCCATGATCATGGCGCCGATGCGCAGCATGGTCCACAGCACGGTGCCGATCATGCCGAAGGCGTTGAGCCCGTCGGCGGCCATCTGGGTTGCCGAATCCATCGCGGGGCTATCCGATCAGATGCGGTATGCGCTGGAACAGCAGCGTGGTGTATTCGACCAGGTGGCCGATCAGCAGGCTGCCGAGCGCGAACAGCACCGCGGTGAGCGCGGCGGCCTTGGCCACGAAGGCGATGGTGGGTTCGTTGAGCTGGGTGGCGGCCTGCACCACGCCGACCACCACGCCGACGATCAGGACGGTCAACAGCAGCGGGCCGGCCACCCACAGCACGGTGATCAGGCCGCCGCGCAGTTCGGTCAGGGCAAGTTCGGGTGTCATGGCGACCTCAGACGGCGTTGAAGCTGGCGGCGAGGGTGCCGACCACCAGTACCCAGCCGTCGACCAGCACGAACAGCAGGATCTTGAAGGGCGCCGAGACCAGCATCGGCGAGAGCATCATCATGCCCATCGACATCAGCACGCTGGCCACGACCAGGTCGATGATCACGAACGGGATGAAGATCAGGAAGCCGATTTCAAAGGCGGTTTTCAGTTCGCTGGTGACGAACGAGGCAACCAGCACCGGGAACGGAATGGCATCGGGGCTGGCGTAGGTGCCATGCCCGGCCATGCCGGCGAAGGTCATCAGGTCGGTTTCGCGGATCTGGGCCAGCATGAAGGCGCGCAGCGGCTGGGTGGTGAGGGTCCAGGCGGTCTGGAAGTCGATCTCGCCGTTGAGGTAGGGCGCCATGCCGCTGCCCCAGGCTTTCTGCCACACCGGCAGCATGACCATGGCGGTCAGGAACAGGGCCAGGCCGAGCAGCACCTGGTTGGACGGGGTCTGGCCGGTGCCCAGTGCCTGGCGCAGCAGGCCCAGCACGATGATGATGCGGGTGAAGGCGGTAAGCACCAGCAGCATCGACGGGATCAGGGTGATCGCGGTCATCAGCAGCAGGGTCTGCAACGGCAGGCTGACCGGGGCGCCCCCGATCTTGCCGACATTCACGTCGGGCAGGTTGGGCACGGCGGGCGCGCCGGGCGCGGCCATGGCCAGCGCGGGTAACGCGCACAGCAGCAGGGTCAGCAGCAACGGCAGGTAACGGGTCCAGGATGCACGGGGGCCACGCATGATCATTTTTCCTTGCGCAGCCGCTGTTGCAGCAGCTGGGCGAAATTCGGCAAGTTCTTGAAATCCGGCAGGCGCGCCGGTTCCGGGGTGGGCAGCGGTTCGGGCAGGCGGTGCAGGGTGTTGATGCCGCCGGCGGTGACGCCGAGCAGCAGCTGTTCGCCATTGATATCGACAACGACGACGCGTTCCTTGGCACCCACGTTGAGGCTGGCCACCACGCGCAGGCCGTCGGCGGGCTTGAAGCCGCTGCCGGGCATGCGCTTGAGCACCCAGCCCAGGCCGACGATCAGCGCCAGCACGGCCAGCAGTGCGAGTACGGCGCCGAACATGCTGGGTGCCGCGGCGGCGTGCTGGCCGACCTTGGCCGCCGGTGCACCGGCGGCAATGAGTGCCAGGGAAATCAACGCAGTCTCCGGATCCGTTCGCTGGGGCTGACCACGTCGGTGAGGCGCACACCGAAGCGGTCGTTGATGACCACGACTTCGCCGTGGGCGATGAGGGTGCCGTTGACGAACACGTCGAGCGATTCGCCGGCGCCGCGTTCCAGTTCGACCACCGAGCCCTGGTTGAGCTGCAGCAGGTTGCGGATGGGCAGGCGGGCGCGGCCGACTTCCAGCGACAGGGTGACCGGTACGTCGAGGATCACGTCGAGGTTCAGATCCGGGCCACCGCTGGTCTCGTCGGACTGCAGGGTGGTGAACTGCGCCGGTGCCGGTTCGTTGGTTTCGATGTCGTCGTTCATTGCGGGTCTTCCTGGATAACGGGAGCGCGCGGGCGGGTGCCCGGGGGATGGGTAGCGGTGATCTTCACGGCGTTCATGCCGTTGGCGACGCCGAACTGGCCGGTGAACACGGGAATGTTCTCCACGCACAGCGGCACGTGGGGAGGCAGGTCGATGGGCAGGATGTCGCCGATCTTGAGCTGGGTGAGGTCACGCAGGCTCATGCGTTTGGTGGCGAGCACGCTGGAGAGGGTGACTTCGGCGATGTTGAGCTGTTCGCGCAGCATGGTGCCCCAGCTTTCGTCGCGGTCGTTGCGGTCGCTCTGGATGCCGGCGTCGAGCAGTTCGCGGATCGGTTCGAGCATCGAGTACGGCAACGTGACGTGGATGTCGCCGCCACCGCCGTCGAGTTCGACATGCAGGCGGCAGACCACGACGTATTCGCGGGGGGTGACGATGTTGGCGAAGTGGGGGTTGATTTCGGAGTTGATGTATTCGAGTTCGACATCCATCACCGGGGCCCAGGCTTCGCGCAGGTCGGCGAAGGTCTGCTTGAGCAGGAGGTGGATGACGCGCATTTCGGTGGCGGTGAATTCGCGGCCTTCGATGCGGGTGGGGTAGCGCCCGTCGCCGCCGAAGAAGTTGTCGACGATGGCGAACACGAGGGTGGGTTCGAAGACGATCAGGCCGGTGCCGCGCAGGGGCTTGAAGCGGATCAGGTTGAGGTTGGTCGGTACATACAGGGAGTGCATGTAGTCGTTGAACTTGATCAGTTCGATGCCGCGCACGGACAGTTCGGCGGAGCGGCGGATCAGGTTGAACAGGCCGATGCGCCAGAGGCGGGCAAAGCGCTCGTTGACCATTTCCAGGGTCGGCATGCGCCCCCGGATGATGCGGTCCTGGCTGGCAAAATCGTAGTTGCGCGCTTCGCCGGGGGCGATGGCGTCGACTTCGGTTTCGACGGCGCCGGAATCGACGCCATGCAGCAGGGCATCGATTTCGTCCTGGGAAAGCAGGTCATTCATGGGATGCCCTTACTGGGTGACGAAGCTGGTGAACAGCAGTTCGTCGACGCCCTTGCTGCCGGTTTCGGCTTTGAGCAGTTTCTGCACTTCGGCCAGGGAGTCGGCCTGCAGGCGTTCTTTGCCGGCGCGGTCGGCGATCTGGGCCGGTTCGACCTGGGAGAACAGCATGAGCAGTTTGGCGCGGATGGCGGGGGCGTGAAGCTTGATGGCTTCAAGGGCGGCCGGGTCGCGGGTCATGAGCTGGACTTCGACCTGGAGGTAGCGGGGGCCGTCGAAGCTGCTGCTGAGGTTGACGACGAACGGGGGTTCGAGGCCGAAGTACTGGGCGGGGGCGGGCACGGCCGATTTGGCGGTGGCGGCTTTGGCGGGGGTCTTCTCGTCGTGGGACTGGGTGAAGTACCACACGCCGCCACCGGCGGCGCCAGCGGCGACGACGGCGATCAGGGCGGTGACGAGGAGGGGGCTGCGCGGCTTGGCGGCCTTGTCCTTGTCGGTGGATTTCTTGGTTTTGTCAGCGGCTGCGGCCACGAGGGGAAGCTCCATAGGATTGCTTCCTGGCTACATGCAAAGGGCGTGCCGTAATGCGCCGGTCTTTCGTTGTCGGGAATTTGACGTTTCAACGGCAACGGCAACGGCAACGGCAACGGCGTCGGCTGTGCGCTGTCTGAGGCTTGGCGGGTCGGTGCCGGTTTGCGGGGGACGCCGTGAACCCATCCCTGGGGGCTTGGTCGCGGCATCCATGCCGCTCACACCCCCGCAAACCGGCCCCGACCCACCTATGACGGTGTCCCATTGACGGGGGGAAAAGCCAACGCAAAGCCGTTGTGCTGGCCGGGCGTCTTACATTGGCCTGTGTTTCGGCATGGCCCGACCGTTGGCCGGGCCGGCTTTCACGCGTACGCGTCGACCAACCCTCGCTGGCGCATCAATTGCGATGGGGAAATCGTTGTTTCGACCAATGCCGCGTCTCCGTCTCCGGTTCCGTGACCTGCCTGGCCGCCGTTTGCCTTGCCATCCTGCGCGGTATGCTGGTGGCCAACGTCGGCATTGCCCAGCTGGAATCCCTGGTCGTTCAGCATTTCACGCAGGCGCGGGATGCTGGATTCAAGGGCGTGGCGGACGTCGGCGTGGGCGCTGCTGAAGCTGGCGTGGACCTTGTCGCCGTCCATCTGGAGGCGGACTTCGATCTGGCCGAGGTCGTGCGGGGTGACTTTGATGGTGGCGTGGCCGATTTTCTGGTCGGCCAGCCAGCCGATGCGGGCGCTCATGGCGTCGTCGAAGTCGTCGCCGCCGATGTGCGGGGTGGCGGTGGGGTCGCCCTGGAACGGGGTGCTGGCGGTGGCGGCGGCCTTGAGTTCGGCGGCGGCGTGCAGGGCGTGCAGGAGCGGGGTGGTGGGGGCGTCGGTGTCGCTGCCGGCGTTGGCGATGGCGTCTTTCAGCGAATCGGGCAGGGCGACGTCTTCCGTGACCTGGGCGTCGGCCGGCAGGGCGATGGGCGCGGCGCTGTTGGCAGTGACGGCGGGGGCGACGCCGGGCAGCGTGGGTGCGGGCAGTGCGCTGGTGGGGGTGGTGGGCGCGGTGGGGAGTGCCGGGTCGGCCTTGGCCAGGGCGGTGTCGGCATTGGCGGCCGGGGCGGCCATGACGGTGACGGCTTCGACGCCGGCCAAGGCCAGGCCGGCGAGGCCGAGCGGCGGCCATGGAGCGGTGTCGGCGTCGTCGGTGGCGTCGCTGGCGGTCGGCGTGTCGCTGGCGGCAGTCGTGGGGGCGATGGCCGGGTCGGTGGCCTCGGCTGGCGCGTCCGCGCCGGGGCGGCCGGGGGCGTCGCCCGTGCTGCTGCCGCCGGCGTCGGCGGTCGTGGGTTTGTCTTTGCTGGCCTTGGCGGGCGCGTCTTTAGGGCCGCCGTCGGCTTTCAGCAGGGCGTCAAAGTCCCGACGGTCGCTGCCGCCGCTGGCGGTGTTGCGCGCGCTGGGGCGGGTGGGGGTGGCGCTGCTGCTGGCGGTGGGGCCGGCGCTGCTGCCGAGCAGGCTGGGGGGCATCACGGGGTGTCTCCGCTGTCGGTGTCTTCGGCGCGGGCCAGGCGGCTGCGGCGGGCGCCGAGGTCGTCCATTTCGCGCTGGTCGCGGCGGTCGACCAGGACTTTTTCCTGGGCGCGGTAGCTGGCGGCGAGCTGTTCGAGCACGGCTTTGTCGCGGCTGGCCAGGATCAGGCGGGCGCGTTCGGCTTCGACCTTTTCGCGGTTGCTGTCGACGGTCTGGCGCTGCTGGGCGACGGCGGTGTCGAGGCGGTCGAGGAAGGCGCGGCGGTTGAGCAGCTGGGCCGGGCTGGTGGCGGCCATCTGTGCGTTTGCGTACTCCTCGGCATAGCGCCGCAGCTCTTCCAGGCGTGAGAGGTGGGTGTCGAGCACGCGCTGGCGTTCGGCGAGGTCGCGGGCGACTTCGTCTTCGTGGTCCTGGGCCCGCTTGAGCAGGGGATCGATGCGCTTGGATTGCATGGGTTAGCCCTCAGGTTCCACCAGGCGCTTGAGCGCGGCCTGGCTGTGCGGCAGGTCGGCGGCTTTGCCGACGTCCTGGCCGAGGAAATCGACGATGTCCGACCAGCGTTCCAGTGCTTCGTCGGTGGCCGGATCGTTGCCGCGCTGGTAGGCGCCGATGGCGATCAGGTCGCGGTTGCTGGAGTAGGCCGAGACCAGGCGCTTGAGCTTGCGGATGCGCAGGCGCCAGGGTTCGTCGGCGATTTCAGTGACGACGCGGCTGACCGACGATTCAACGTCGATGGCCGGGTACAGGCCGCTGTCGGCCACGCGGCGGGAGAGCAGGATGTGGCCGTCGAGGATGGCGCGGGCGGCGTCGGCGATGGGGTCCTGCGGGTCGTCGCCTTCGGTCAGCACGGTGTAGAACGCGGTGATGGAGCCGCGGCCCTTGGCGCCGTTGCCGGCGCGTTCGACCAACGCGGGCAGTTTGGCGAACACCGAGGGCGGGTAGCCGCGGGTGGTCGGCGGTTCGCCGACGGACAGGCCGATTTCGCGCTGGGCCTGGGCGAAGCGGGTCAGCGAGTCCATCAGCAGCAGCACGTTCAGGCCCTGGTCGCGGAACCATTCGGCAATGGCGGTGGCGCGGTAGGCGCCGTGCAGGCGGGCCAACGGTGGGCGGTCGGCGGGGCTGGCCACCACCACGGCGCGGCGCAGGCCTTCTTCGCCGAGGGTGCTTTCGACGAAGTCGCGCACTTCGCGGCCACGTTCGCCGATCAGGCCGACCACGATCACATCGGCGGCGGTGTAGCGGGTCATCATGCCCAGCAGGGTGGACTTGCCGACGCCGGAACCGGCGAACAGGCCCACGCGCTGGCCACGGCCGATCGGCAGCAGGGCGTTGATGGCGCGCACGCCGACATCGAGCGGCTGGGTGATCGGTTCGCGGGCGAGCGGGTTGATCGAGACGCCGGCCATGCCGACGGTGCCTTCAGCGCGGATCGGACCCTTGCCGTCCAGCGGCACGCCGTCGCTGTCGATGACGCGGCCGAGCAGGCCTTCGCCGACTTCCACGCCGCCACGGCCCAGCGAGGGCACCACGCGGGCGTTGGGCAGCAGCCCGTGCAGCTCGGCGCTGGGCATGAGGTAGGTGCGTTCGCCGGCGAAGCCGACCACTTCGGCATCGACCCAGCCGCCATCGGCCACTTCGACCTTGCAGCTGGCGCCCATCGGCGATTCGCAGCCGACCGCTTCCAGGGTCAGGCCGACCGCGCGGCGCAGCACGCCTTCGCGGATCAGGCCGCGACCATGTGCGCCGTCGGGCTTGATGCCGTCCAGGCGCGCGGCCAGGCGCAGGTTGCGCGCGGCGGACCAGTCCGCAGCGGGCGGGGGCAGGGACTCGGGGGTCATGCGCTGGCTCCGGATTTGCGCAGCACTGCATCCAGCGCGCCGCGCAGACGCGCCTCGAGGGTGCCGTCGATGCGCACGGCTTCGGCGTGTACGCGCAGGTCGCCACGGCTCAGGGTGAGGTCGGCGGTGAGGCGCTGGGTGGGCGAGAGCTGCAGCAGCGGGGCGAGTGCGGCGATGTCGTCGGGGTGCAGGCGCACTTCGACGTCGCGATTTGCACCGCCCACCGCGTCGACTGCTTCGCCAACCAGCTGCGCGAGCAGGGCTGGGTCGGCCTCGTAGGCGCGGCCGACCAGGGTGCCGGCGATGCGCACGGCCAGCTCGCCAAGCGCGGCCACCACTTCGTTTTCGAGACGCGCCAGTGGACGGCCGAAGTTGTCCAGGATGCCTTCGATCTGCGCGACCAGGCGGCGCACTTCGGCCTGGCCCTGGGCCTGGCCGTCGGCGTGGCCCTGTTCGAAACCGTCTTTCTCCGCAGCGTCCTGGATCGCCTGGATCTCTTCCAGGGTCGGCAGCTGCAGCAGCGGTTCGGGCTCGTGTTCGGCAACCGGTTCGTCGAGGTCGTAATGGTCGTCCTGCGGGGCGGCAGGGGCCGCCAGCAGGTCCGGGGCAAGCCAGCGCACGGCGTGGTTCACAGCATCGCCTCCGCGTTGCCGCCGAGGGTGACGGTGCCTTCATCGGCCATGCGCTTGACGATGGCCAGGATCTCGCGCTGCGCGGTTTCCACGTCCGACAGGCGCACCGGACCGCGTGCTTCCATGTCTTCAAGCAGGATCTCGGCGGCACGCTGGGACATGTTGCGGGTGATCTTGTCGCGCACCTTGATGTCGGCGCCGCGCAGGGCCAGGCCCAGGCGCTCGCCACTGACTTCGCGCAGCACCAGCTGCAGTTCGCGGTCTTCCAGGTCGATCAGGTCGTCGAACACGAACATCTTTTCCTGGATGCGCGCGCTCAGCGGCGCATCGATGCGCGAGATCTCGCCGAGGATGGCCTGGTCCTGGCCACTGTCCATGAAGTTGAGGATGTTGGCCGCGCACTGCACGCCGCCGATGTTGGACGACTTCAGGTTCTGGTTGCCGGCGAACTGGCGCTCCATGATTTCGTTCAGTTCGTTCAACGCGTTCGGCGGAATGCCGTCCAGGGTGGCGATGCGCAGCAGCACGTCCACGCGGGTGCGCTCGGGCAGCAGCTTGAGCGCATCGGCGGCCTGGTCGGTTTCCAGGTGGGCCATCACGATGGCGATGATCTGCGGGTGCTCGTTGCGCACCAGGTCAGCCACTGCACGCGGGTCCATCCACTTCAGCGCGTCCAGGCCGGTGGTGTTGCGGCCGAGCAGGATGCGGTCGATGAGGTTGCCGGCCTTCTCGCTGCCCAGGGCCTGCACCAGCATGTTGCGGATGTAGTCGTCCGAGCCGACGCCAAGCGAGGTCTTGGAGCCCAGTTCGGTGCTGAACTGGTCCATGACCCGCTCGACCTGCTCGCGGGTGATGTCGCTCATGGTCGCCATGGCGATGCCGATCTTCTGCACTTCCTTCGGTTCCATGTGGCGCAGCACGTCGGCCGCTTCCACTTCACCCAGGGACAGCAGCAGCACGGCGGCGCGCTGCACGCCGCTCAGCGGGGCAGGGGGGGCGGCGGGATCAATCATTGGCCACCCAGCCCTTGACCACCTGGGCCACGCGCTTGGAATCGGTCTTTACAGCTTCACGCGCCATGCGCAGTCGTTCCTCGTAGGAGTCCACGGGCAATGCCAGCGGCTCTTGGCCAGAAAGGTGTACCCGGTCCGAACCGAGCTGGGGCAGGCCTTCGCCGTCGTCCACCAGCTGCACGTCGGCGCTGTGCGGTTCGAGGCTGTCGTCCCGGCCGGGCTTCTTCGGGGTGCCGGTGATCGAGCGCAGCGCCGGGCGCAGTACGCCGAACACCAGCGCCAGCACCACGATGGCACCGAGCAGCAGGCGCAGGCCGTCCTGCACCTGCGGCAGTTCCCACCACTTCGGCCCTTCGACCGGGGTGACTTCACGCACGAACGGAGCGTTCATCACCGACACGGTGTCGCCACGCTCGGCGTTGAAGCCCACTGCCTGCTTGACCAGCGCTTCGACGCGGGTGAGTTCAGCGGCCGACAGCGGCTGCTCGGTGGTCTTGCCGTTGGCGCCCGGGCGCGGCACGTTGTCCAGCAGTACGGCTACGGAAACGCGCTTGATGCGGCCGGCCGGCTGGCGGCTGTGCTGCAGGGTGCGGTCCAGTTCGTAGTTGCGTGTGGCGTTGCGCGCGGTTTCGGTAGGCGTGGCAGCGGTGGCCGGTGCCGCAGCCGGACCCGGCGGCGTGTTGCTGGCCGCACCCGGTACGCCCTGCGGGCCCGGGGTGGTCGTGCTGTTTTCGCTGGTCTGTTCGCTGCGCAGCTTCTGCGGCTCGCCGTTGTAGATCTCGCGGGCTTCTTCGGTGACCGAGAAGTCCATGTCCACGCTGACCTCCGGGTTGACCCGGCCCGGGCCGGTCATCGGCTCGAGCAGCTCGCGGATGCGCTGGTTGAACGAGGTTTCCTGGCGGCGCACCTGGTCGAACTGGGCGGCGTTGACTGCCGCTTCGCTGTTGGGGTCGGACACGCTGAGCATGCGCCCGCTCTGGTCGACCACGGTGACGCGCTCGGCGGCCAGGTCGGGAATGCTGGCGGCCACCATGTGCACGATGGCATCGATCTGGCCGCGTTCCAGCTGCTGGCCACCGCGCAGTTCCAGCACCACCGAGGCGCTGGCAACGTCGCGCTGGCGGGTGAAGGCGCTGGGCTTGGGAATGGCCAGGTGCACGCGCGAATCGCGCACCGGGCGCAGGGTGTTGATGGTGCGCGACAGCTCGGTTTCCAGCGAGTGCTGGTAGCGGGCATTTTCCATGAACTGGCTGACGCCGAAGCCGGGGTCGCGCTCCATCAGCTCGAAGCCGAGCCGGCCGCTGTCGGTCAGGCCGGAGCCGGCCAGCTTCAGGCGCGCATCGTGCAGGTTCTTTTCCGGCACGGTGATGCCGCCGGTGGCCGCATCCAGTTCGAACGGAATCTGCGCCGCACGCAGCAGGTCGGTGGCTTCGGCGGTGGCCTTCTGGTCCAGGCCGGTGTACAGCGGCACCATCCCCGGCTTCTGCGACCAGAAGAACACGAACAGGCCTGCCGCAACGGCCACGGCGATCATCGCCATCAGGCCAAGCCGACGGGTGATCTGCAGGCTTTGCAGCCGGTCGAACCACTGGCCCGCCTTTTCGGCGTTCAGGGATTCCTTGGTGAGCGACAGGGCCATGCGTTTCTATCCTTACAGCGGCATGTTCATCACGTCCTGGTAAGCCTGGACGAGACGGTTGCGGACTTCCACGGTGGCGCGGAAGGCGATCTGGGACTGCTGCGAGGCGACCATCACCTTGGCCAGGTCGGCGCCGGGTTCACCCAGTTCGAAGGCGCGGGCGAGGGCGCCGGATTTCTGCTGCGCCTCGTTGACGCCGGCGATCGCGCCACGCAGGGTTTCGGTGAAGCTCGGGCCCTGCACGTCCTGCGGCGCCCCCAGCCCCTGCAGCCCTTGCAGGGCGTTGGTCTGGGGGGTCTCAACGGACTGACCGACCTGGGTCTGGTAGGTGCGGATCTGGGAAAGAATCGAGGTGACGGAGTGTGACATCTGGAACGTTCCGGCTGTTTGGGGGTTTCGAGTGATGACGTTGCAAGCCCCGTGCCGAAACGGCTGAGTGGTTCAGCGATGTCGTGATGGCGGGCCGCAGGGACCCGTGGCGCAACCGGTTACACGCCGGGCGTGGCGGAAAGCCGGTGCGTCAGCAGGTCGCCAAGGGGACGTCGGAACCCCGGCGTCGGGAAACCGACGCCTGACCCGTGACGGTGGCTGGACGTTGTTGCGCTGCGCATCGCCGGACATGGCGTGGGCCGGCCAACGGCCGGCGCTACCGGAGACAAAGACGCCCGGGCTGGCCCGGCGTCTGGGCGCGTCAGGCTGGGCGGCTACCAGGTTACGCCGCCGCCGAGGCCGACCGAGGTTTCACTGCCGCTGCTGGCGGCACCGAAGGACGCCGTGAAGTGCTCGGTGAACCGGCGGCGGAACGTAGCGGCAAAGGCGTTCTCGCCCTCGGACCAGCCCACCCCGGCACCGAGGTAGTTCTTACCGACATCGGGCATGCCGGAGCTCTGTACGAAGGCGGCGGTCATGGCCGCCTGTCGACTGATGCGCTTGTCCATCGTGCGCAGGCTGTCATCCATGGCGTTCAAGCGGGAGTCGATGCCCGCGAAGCGGTCATTGGCCTCTGCCCGGAACTGTTCCAGCGCCGCTGCCGCACCGCTGGCCATTCCGCCGATCTGGTTGACCTGCTGGTTGGTGTAATCGTTAGCCGCCGTCAACGTATCGCCGGCCACCTGGTCGGTATACGTGTTGGCCTCGGTCAAGGTGGCATCGGCCTGTTCGTCGGTGTACTGGTTGGCCGAAGCGAGCGTGGTCGCGGCGGTGTCGTTGAGCTGGCTGACATTGACGCCGTCGGTGGCGTTGGTGCCGGCGGCCATGTTCGTCACCTTGCGCTCGGCGCCTGCAGCGCCCAGCGATACGCTGTTGGCTTCATCAGCGACCGAACCGGTACCCAGCGCAACCGAGTTCTCCGCGCTGGCCGCTGCATTGGCCCCGAAGGCCATCGCGTTGGCCGCACTGGCGGCACTGTTGAACCCCAATGCGGTCGATGCCGCACCGCTGGACGTTGCGCTGCGGCCAATGGCGGTCGAGAACTCGCCCGCTGAGCTGGCCAGTGTCCCGACTGCGGTGGAATTGTTGCCCGCAGCATTGGCGTCAGTACCGAAGGCGCTGGACGTGCCGCCGGGTGCGGTGGCGCCATCGCCGCAGGCGAAGGCGCTTCCGCCGGTGGCCGTGGGGGCGGTACCGCCGGTCTGGTTGCAGACCGACTGCGCAAATGCTGGAGCAGCTGCTGACAGGAATACCCCCAACGCAGCGGCGGTGATGAGGAGGGAGCGGGTGGAGGTCGCGCGCGAAACACCACGCAATGCAATGCGATACCAGGAACGGTCCATGGCGGAGATCCTCGGGTGGCAGCGCGCCCGCCGGGCCAATGCCGGTCAGGCGATCTGCATGAATCCCCCGATTCCCCGTACGCGTCTCCCCCGCATACGGCTGCTGGCGACGCTATGCCCGGTGCCGTCATGGTGAGGTGAAGGGCCATCGCAGGAACTGCGTATCCGGATCCCACCGGCGCCCGTAACAATTCGTAGCGCCGACTGTTAGTCGGCGACCGCGCGCAGCGCGGCGCAAGCATCCGGAGCCGGTGTGCAATCGGTTGCGACGATGCCACCGACGTTTAGACAATCCGAAGCCGCCCGTCAGACATCCCGACGCCGGAGCGAAGTAAGAGACGCCATCCGGACCAATCGATCCCATCGGCTGAAACGCAAAAAGGCCCGGTGTAAACCGGGCCTTTCCGACTATGCGCATCCTGTAAACATCAACCCGCCAACTCAGCCTGGTCCCGCTCGATCCCGTACTTGCGCAACTTCTCCACCAGCGTGGTACGCCGCAGGCCAAGCAGTTGCGCGGCATGCGCCACCACGCCCTGCGTGCGCTCCAGCGCCTCGTTGATCAGGGTCAGCTCGATGTTGGCCATGTGGTTGCGCAGGTCCAGGCCGGCGTCGGGCAGGGCCGGGGACTTGTCGGCCGGGGCGGCGCCGTTCGCTGCCGCCGCACCCGTCGCCGGGGCGTGGAAGGAGAAGCTCCGCAGGTCCAGGCGGTCGTCACCGGCCGGTGCCGGCGGCGCTACTGCAACCGGCGCTGCCACCGCGAAATCCCCGCGATACCGTGCCGGCAGGTCCTGCACGCGCACGTTGCCGCCCGGGTGCAGCACGGCCAGGCGCTCCACCAGGTTGGTCAGCTCGCGCACGTTGCCCGGCCATTCGTAGGCGGCCAGCGCCTGCAGCGCTTCCGGGCTGAAACGCACTTCGCCGCGGCCGGTGCGGGCCAGCTGGCCGGCAATGGTGGTGACCAGTGCGGGCAGGTCTTCGCTGCGGTCGCGCAGCGCCGGCACTTCGATCGGGAACACGTTGAGGCGGTAGAACAGATCCTCGCGGAACTTGCCATCGGCAATGCGCGATTCCAGGTCACGGTGGGTTGCGGCGATCACCCGTACGTTGCAGCGGATGGTCTGGTTGCCGCCCACGCGCTCGAAGCTGCGTTCCTGCAGCACGCGCAGCAGCTTGACCTGCATCGGCAGGCTCATGTCGCCGATTTCGTCCAGCAGCAGGGTGCCGCCCTCGGCCATCTCGAAACGGCCCTTGCGTGCGCTGAGTGCGCCGGTGAAGGCACCCTTTTCGTGACCGAACAGTTCGCTTTCCAGCAGGTCGGCCGGAATCGCGCCGCAGTTGATCGCCACGAACGGGCCATCTCGGCGCGGCGAGCGCTGGTGGATCGAACGCGACACCACTTCCTTGCCGGTACCCGATTCGCCCAGCACCAGTACGGTGGTGTCGAAGGCGGCCACCTGCTCGATCATCTGGCGCAGCGCGCTCACCGCCGCACCGTCACCGGTGGGACCCTGGTCCTGGCTGGCGCCGGCCTGGTGTTCGGCATCGAGCCGCTTCAGGCTGGCACGGCGCAGCAGGGCTTCCATCTGCGCGTGGCGCAGCGGGGCTTCCAACGGCCACACATTGGCCTCATGCAGGCCGTGGCGCTGGGCAAACGCGGCAGCATCGCCGTCAATCAGCATCACCGGCGGCGGCAGGGCGCCCTGGCCGGCCCACGCGAACAGCGCTTCACTGCGCGCGCCCGGCTCCAGGCCGCCGATGATCACGGCCATCCAGTCGGTGGCACGGTGGCGGGTGGTATCGAAATCGGCCGCGTCGGCAATCCAGCGCGGGTTGAAGTCCATGAATTCCAGCAGGCCAACGGTGCGCTCGGCGCGCACGGCGTCGTTGTCCAGCACCAGGATGCGCGACTCGCTCATGGCGTCGGCTCCTTCAAGCCCTCCAGGATCGGCATGACCTCCTGGATGTAGGACAGCTTGCTGACGAAGTTGTCGGCACCGGCACGCAGGGCGTGCTCGCGGTGTTCGACGTCGTCGAAGTGGCTGGCGATGACGATGTAGGGTGCATCGTCCTGGGTCTTGATCAGGCGGGTGGCCTGCAGCCCGCCCATTTCCGGCATGGCCAGGTCCATCAGCACCACCTGCGGGCGCAGTGACTCGGAGCGCTCGATGGCTTCCAGGCCATTGCCGGCGCTGCCGACCACATCGAGCCAGTCGACCTTGCGGAAGTGGCGCATGGCGGCGTTGATGAAGCCCTCGTGGTCATCGACCAGCAGGACGGTGAGCTTGTTCATGTCGTGTACTTCCTTCAGCCCACCCGGGCCAGTAGCGGGGTGCGGGCATTGTGCCGGCGGCGTTCCCGGGCCGGGGCGATGTCCAGTTGTTCGCGGTATTTTGCAACGGTTCGGCGGGCAATGTTCACGCCCTGGCGTGACAGAAGTCCCGCAATGGCCTCATCAGCCAGCGGACGACCGGCCGGTTCGGCATCGATCAGGCGCCGGACCATGGCCTTCACGGCCTGGCCGGAGACGCTGGCGCCTTCCAGGCGCACGGCGAAGAAGTGCTTCAGCTCCAGGGTGCCGCGCGGGGTCTGCAGGTACTTGCCGGTGGTGATGCGCGAGACGGTGGACTCGTGCATGCCGATGGCTTCGGCCACTTCCTTCAGGGTCAGCGGGGCCATGGCCTCTTCGCCGCGGGTGAGGAAGCCGGCCTGGCGTTCGATGATGACGCGGGTGGTGCGCAGCAGGGTGTCGTAGCGCATGGACAGGCCACGGGTCAGCCAGCGGGCTTCCTGCAGCATGTCGCGCAACGGCTGGGCACTGTCGCCAGCATCGGCCAGGGCACTTTCGTAGGTGGGGTTGATGCTCAGGCGGCGGCTGGTGGCCGGGTTGAGCGCCACGCGCCACTGGCCATCGGCGTGCCAGGCCACCACGTCCGGGATGACCGCGCCGGAGGTATCCGGCAGCAGGCTGTCGCCCGGGCGCGGCTGCAGCGAGAGGATCAGGCGCACCGCTTCGTGGATGTCGGCGACTTCCGCATCCAGCTGGCGGGCCAGGGCGGGGTAGTCGTGCGCGGCCAGGGCGTCCAGGCCGTGGTCCAGCACCCGCAGGGCCAGGTGGCGGGCCGGCACGCGGCCGTGCAGGGCGCGCAGCTGGACCGAGAGGCATTCGTGCAGGTCGCGGGCGGCCAGGCCGGCCGGGTCGCCGTGCAGGATCTGCTGGCGCACCGCTTCCACACCGGCGGCGTCCACATCGCAGTGGGCGCTGGCCAGAAGGGTCAGCTGCTCCAGCGGCGCGTCCAGGTAGCCGGCATCGTCGCAGTGCTCCAGCCAGAAGCGGGCCACGGTCAGTTCGCGCGCATCCAGCTCCAGTGACAGGCGCTGCAGGGCGCGCAGCTGGGGGTCGCTGGATTGGTCGGCGGCAATGCGCTGCAGGCGGTCGTCGTCGCCGTCGTGCCAGCTGGCCCCGGCCACGTCCCACATCGCAGGCTCGGGCAGTTCGTCAAAGGCGGCCACTTCCACGGTGGTGCCGGCTTCGCTGGTCTCGGCGGTGTCGGGCGCGGGCGCTTCTTCCAGCTCCAGCAGCGGGTTGGTGTCCAGTGCGCGGCGGATTTCCAGCTCCAGCTGCATGCCGTCCAGCTGCAGCAGTCGGATCGACTGCAGCAATTGCGGCGTGAGGTGCAGCTGCTGACCCATCTGGGTCGACATCATCGGCTTCATGTGGTGTATCCCCGTCGCCCCGAGCCCCCGGTGCGTTATGGAACACATCTTGCTTGTGATCCCGTGGGGGCGAAATCAGGGGGTTCCCTAGCGGGGTCGTCAGGTTCCCGACAGCGTGTGGGGAGATTCCTGACGGTATGTCTGGTTATTTGACGCTGCGCGCGTCGGGGATCGCTGTTTCCTTGGTGTACGCGGGTGCGTCCCGTTCAAAAACCCGGCGCTCGTGGCCGCCGTGGCGGGTGGGTGTCGGGGAATCGACGCCGGTTATTCCAGTTCGTGTTGGTGACGCGCGGCCAGCAGCAGCAGATCGTTGGCGCGGCGGCAGCCCAGCGATTCCATCATGCGCGCGCGGTGGGTTTCCACCGTCTTGACGCTGATGCCCAGGTCGGCGGCGATTTCCTTGTTGCTTTCACCCTTGCCGATCTGGCGCAGGATCTCGCGCTGGCGCGGCGAGAGCGCGGCAATGCCGACCGGCTTTTCCCTGCCCAGCATGGGCGCCAGCATCTTGGCCGAGATTTGCGGGCTCAGGAACACCTGGCCGGCATGGGCGGCGCGCAGGGCCAGGTCGAGCTCCTGGGGGGCGGCGTCCTTGACCACGAAGCCCACCGCACCGCGGTCCAGTGCGTCGCGCACGTGTACGGCGTCGTCGTGCATGGTCATCATCACCACGCGGGTGCCCGGCGCGCGGACCAGGATGTCGCTCAGGGCTTCCAGCCCGGTACGACCGGGCAGGGACAGGTCCATCAGGATCACATCGGGGGAATGCAGCAGGGCCATTTCAAGCGCCTCCTTTGCATTGCTGGCCTCTGCGGCGACCTCGACGTCGGCAAAGCCCTGGAGCAGGCGGCTTAGGCCGGCGCGGACCAGGGTGTGATCGTCGACGATGAGAACGCGCACGGGCAGAGGAGATGTGAAGAAAAGAAGTTCTTCACATTATCCTAGCGCGGGCCTTTATTAAAGACCGCGCCGCCGGGAATCCGCCACCTGCCGCCGGTGCAGCCGGAACAGGTGCCGCTCCAGCGCCATTTCCAGCCCGTCGCTCATGGGTGCAAAGCGCAGCCAGAGGAAACAGGAGCCGGCACCGGTGGCCGCTTCGGCCAGCACGGTGACGGGCAGGTCGATGTGGTCGGGCAGCCAGTCGCAGGGCTGCAGGCGGATCACCCCTAGGCTGCCGGTCGGGGCACCGGTGCGGGCGCCCAGTTCCAGGCGGATGCCCCGGCGCGACCAGCGCAGCGGGCGCAGGTCCAGGTCCTGGGCGCTCTGCCGCACCAGCCGGCCGAGCAGCACCATGGTCAGGTCCAGCTTGGCTTCCAGGCGCTGCAGTTGGGCACTGGATTCGCCACGGTCGTCATGACCGTCATCACCCCGGGAATCCTCCACGAGGGCAACGCTGCGCAGCAGGGTTTCGGCGCTGCCGGGGCGGATCACGCTGCTGCCCAGGCGGAATTCGGCGGGCAGGGCGACATCGCAGCTCAGCGTTTCATCGAACAGCTCGCTTTCGGCCGGATGATGGATGTCGCTGGGGCGAAGTTCGCTCATGTCAGGGATTCTGCCCGGAGGTAGGCGAGGGACGCGCGAACGGCGCGTCGGTCGGCGGTGAGGTGGCTGCCCGCTTCGTCGCGGCGGGCCGCCATGCGGATGCTGACCTGCTGCTGGCGGGCGATCAGCCCGCGCAGCGAGCCGGCGTCGATGCGGGCCTCGTGTTCGTCCAGGTACGCACGTACCTGCTGGTCGTAGGCGTCCATCAGGCGCTGGGTCAGGTCGTGGTCATCACCTTCGACCGCGCCCGACAGCCTGTCCAGCGCATCATGCAGGAGGTGAAGGACGTCGGGGGCGAGTGAGGCGTGCATCAGGCGCCTGCCGCAGCGGGCTGGCGCTGGTCGTGCGGGATGGCATTCCACGCAGAATCGATCTCGGTCAGCAGCTGCAGGGCTTCCTGCAGGGCAGCGCCGTCGTTGTGCAGGTTGGCATCGGTCAGGCGCTGCATGACGTAGTCGTACAGGGCCGACAGGTTGCCGGCGATGTCGCCGCCGGCTTCGTGGTCGAGCGAGCCATTGAGGTGGCCGACGATGGCGCAGGCCTCGCCGATGGCCTTGCCCTTGCGGGCCTGGTCGTTGCGCTCCAGGCAGGCCTCGGCCAGGCGGATGCGCTCGCAGGCGCCGGTCAGCAGCATGGCGACCAGTTTATGCGGGTCGGCATCGTTGACGGCGCTGGAAACGCCGACCTTGCGGTACTGCTCTGCGTACTGACGGCTGGAACCGTACATTGGAACTTCTCCTCTGGGACCCACGCCAGACATCAGGTGGTGGGTGCTGCCATGAATATCGGCGGTGCGGTGCGGAAACTTGAGCGTTGCCGCGCGGCGGGTCAGCTGCTGGTCTTCTTGGCCAGTGCCTGGGTCAGGCTGTCGCTGGTGGTCTGCATCTGGGTCACCAGGGTTTCCATGGCGGTGAACTGCTTGGTGTAGCGGTCGGAAACCTTTTCCATGCGCGCGTCGAGCGCATCCAGGCGGCTTTCCAGGTCCTTGATCTGCTTGTTCAGCGAATTGGTGCGCTGGGTGAGCGTGCCGGTTTCCTTGTCCAGGTTGCTCTTGATGAGCGTGTCCATGGGCTTGCCGATGGCGCCGTCCTTGCCGAACAGGCGGGACACGGCATCGGGGTCCTTGCCGATGGCGGTCTCCATCTTGCCGCTGTCCAGGGTCAGGCTGCCGTCGGCCGCCATGGTGACGCCCATGTCCTTGAGGCCGTTGATGTTGCTGCTGAACTGGCTGCGCAGCTGCTGCTGCAGGCCGCGCACCATGGCGTCGCCAGTGAGTGCGGCGGCGGTCTTGCTGGTGGCGTTGTAGGCGCTGGTGGACTTCAGCGCGCTGTTCATGGCGTTGTAGGCGGCCACGAAGGCGGCCATGTCGGTCTTGACCGCGGTGTTGTCGCGGGTAATCGTCAGGGTCTGGGTCTTGCCCGCTTCAGTGCCGGCCTTGGTCAGGGTCAGGTTCACCCCGGGGACGATGTCGCTGATCGTGTTGGAGCTGGAGGTACGGGTGAACCCGTCGACGACGACCACGGCATCCTTGGGCTCGACGGTCTGGGTCATCGGGGAGCCGGCGGTGCCGTCGTAGGTCAGGGCCGCCAGGCCGCCGTTGCCGCCGCTGGCGGTGATCTTGACGGCACCCGACAGGCCGGTATCGACGGCACTGAGCATCAGATGCTGGCCATCGTCGGCGGTGATGACACTGGCGCTGACCACTTTGCCGCCAGCGGCTTTGTTGATGGCCGCGGCGATGTCGCTGAGCTTGCTGTCGGCGTTGATGGTGACGTCGAGGGTCTTGTCGCCATAGGCGATGGTCAGGGTGCCGTCGCCGATGACGGTGTCCTTGGCGAAGGCGCCGGAGCTGAGCTTCTGGCCCTGGGCCAGGGATTTGACTTCCACCTGGTGGGTGCCGGCAGAGGCGGAGGCGGCGCCTTCGCTGGTGTCGATGCTGGCGGTGAAGTTGGAGTCGGTGATGGTGCTGGCTTTGAAGGACGGCTTGTCGGCGTTCTTGATCAGGCTGGCCAGGGTGGTCTGCAGGTTGGTCATGCCACTGGTCAGGGTGGCCAGCGCCGACAATTTGGCACTGGCGGCGGTACCGGCGGAATTGATCTGGTTTTCCTGCGGTTCGCGCTCCTTGGCGACCAGCTGGGCCACCAGGGTGGGAATATCGAGGCCGGTACCAATGGTGCCAATCGCCATGTCTGCAGTCCTGTCTTGAAATGTGGGCACGCAACCGCCTGCGCTTCCTGCAGGTGGTATCGGCCCGGAACGGGGAGGCTTGAGGCCCGTCCACCTGGCGGTGGGCGCGCTGATGCCAAAGCAGGTGCAAGCGCCATGCCAAAACCATGAAAAAACCCCGCCGAAGCGGGGTTTTTCGTCACGCAACTGCAATAGCGGTTAGCCGTTGAGCAGGCTCATGACGCTCGAGGGCGACTGGTTGGCCTGGGCCAGCATCGCGGTGCCGGCCTGCTGCAGGATCTGCGTGCGGGTCAGTTCGGCGGTTTCCTTGGCGTAGTCGGTGTCGCGGATACGGCTGCGCGAGGCCGACAGGTTTTCCGAGGTGGTGTTGAGGTTGGCGATGGTGGAGGTGAAGCGGTTCTGGATCGCACCCATGTCGGCGCGCGAGGAGTTCACTGCGGTCAGCGCCTTGTCGACGATCGACAGGGCCTGCTGCGCACCGGCGACCGAGGAGATGTCCAGGTCGCTGGCGAACTTGTTGGCCAGGGCGGCGCCGGCAGCGGCGGTGGTGGCGGTGTACGCGGCCGGGGCGGTGGCGCCACCGGTGTAGGTGCCGGCGGTCAGGCCGATCGCGTTGAAGGTGCCGTCCGAGCCCACGCTGTTCTGCACGGAGGTCAGGTTGACCTTGCCGGCGGCGCCGTCGACCGAGGCGTACACGCCGGTCTGGTCCATCTTTTCGTTGATCGCGGCGGTCACCGCGGCCACGGTGGCCTTCTGGGTGGCGGCCGAGTCGACGCCTGCCTTCACGTTGATGTCGGACAGGGTGTACGACTTGCCGTCGGCGCCGGTGATGGCCATGCCGGTGATCTTGACGTCGGCGTTGGCAGCCGCAGCGACCGCGCCGACAGTGAAGCTGTTGCTGTCGAACTTGGCGCCGCCCAGCGCGTTGGCGCTGGCGTTGACGATGCTGTTGATGCCGATGGTCTGGCCGGAATCCGCACCGACCTGGAACAGCGCGCCGGAGAAGGAACCGTCCAGCAGCTTGGTGCCGTTGAAGTTGGTCTGGCGGGAAACGCGGTCGATTTCCGAGGTCAGCTGCTTCACTTCGGCGTTCAGGGCTTCACGGTCGCTGTCGGAGTTGGTGGCGTTGGCCGACTGCACCGACAGTTCGCGGATGCGCTGCAGGTTGTTGCCGATTTCGACCATCGCGCCTTCGGCGGTCTGGGCCAGCGAAATGCCGTCGTTGGCGTTGCGCACCGCAACGTCCAGGCCGCGGATCTGGGTGCTGAAGCGCTCGGAAATCGCGAGGCCGGCGGCGTCGTCCTTGGCGCTGTTGATGCGCAGGCCCGAGGACAGGCGCTGGATCGTCGTGGCCAGGCTGGAGCCGCTGGTCGACAGGTTGCGCTGGGCGTTGAGCGACATCACGTTGGTGTTGATGACTTGTGCCATTTTCTTGCTCCTGGTGGCGATGATGTCGCCGGGTGATAGAGGTGTTTCTCCCGTGTGGGAGCGCCAAGCGATGTCGATCTGCCGTGGCTGAAATCAATAACGACCCAATGTCAAGAAGCTTTAATCAATGGGGTGAAAAAAACGCTGAATCCGTCACGTTTCATGAACGCCGACGCAAACAAGAAGCCCCGCTTTCGCGGGGCTTTTCGTTACACATCCTTCGCAGGCATCAACCCTGCAGCAGGCTCATCACGCTCGACGGCGACTGGTTGGCCTGGGCCAGCATCGCGGTGCCGGCCTGCTGCAGGATCTGCGTGCGGGTCAGCTCGGCGGTTTCCTTGGCGTAGTCGGTGTCGCGGATACGGCTGCGCGAGGCCGACAGGTTTTCCGAGGTGGTGTTGAGGTTGGCGATGGTGGAGGTGAAGCGGTTCTGGATCGCACCCATGTCAGCGCGCGAGGAGTTGACCGAGGTCAGCGCCTTGTCCACGATCGACAGGGCCTGCTGCGCACCGGCCACCGAGGAGATGTCCAGGTCGCTGGCGAACTTGGTGGCCAGGGCAGCGCCGGCGGCGGCAGTGGTCGGGGTGGCCGGGGTCGGCGCGGTGATGCCGGTCCAGGTGCCCGCGGTGACGGTGATGGCGTTGAACGTGCCGGTGTCGGAGACGCTGTTCTTGACCGAGGTCAGGTCGATCTTGCCGGCAGTGGCATTGACCGATGCGTACACGCCGGCCTGGTCCATCTTCTCGTTGATGGCGGCGGCGACGGCGGCGGTGGCGGCCTTCTGGGTGGCGGCGGCGTCGACGCCGGCCTTCACCGAGATGTCCGACAGCGTGTAGGCGGTGCCGTCGGCGCCCTTGATGGTCATGCCCTTGATGGTCACGTCACCGTTGGTGGCGGGCACGCCGATGTCCAGGGTGCTGGTGTCGAACTTGGCGCCGCCCAGCGCGCTGGCGCTGGCGTTGACGATGCTGTTGATGCCGATGGTCTGGCCCGAATCGGCGCCGACCTGGAACAGCGCGCCGGAGAACGAACCGTCCAGCAGCTTGGTGCCGTTGAAGTTGGTCTGGCGGGAGACGCGGTCGATTTCCGAGGTCAGCTGCTTCACTTCGGCGTTCAGCGCTTCACGGTCACTGTCGGAGTTGGTCGCATTGGACGACTGCACCGACAGTTCGCGGATGCGCTGCAGGTTGTTGCCGATTTCGACCATCGCGCCTTCGGCGGTCTGGGCCAGCGAGATGCCGTCGTTGGCGTTGCGCACGGCAACGTCCAGGCCGCGGATCTGGGTGCTGAAGCGCTCGGAAATCGCCAGGCCGGCGGCGTCGTCCTTGGCGCTGTTGATGCGCAGGCCCGAGGACAGGCGCTGGATGGTGGTGGCCAGGCTGGAACCGCTGGTCGACAGATTGCGCTGTGCGTTCAGCGACATCACATTGGTGTTGATGACTTGTGCCATTTCCGTGCTCCTGGGTGCGGTGATGCGGATTCAGTGGGCGCCTCGCGGGGGAGGCGGTGGGCGATGTGCCCGGGTTGAATTCATTAACGACAACCCGCAGCGAACCTTTAGGGCTGCGACGGCCTGATTTCGCATTTGTCAACAAAAAAACCCCGCTTTCGCGGGGTTTTCCGTTACGCACCCTCCGCAGGCATCAGCCCTGCAGCAGGCTCATCACGCTCGAGGGCGACTGGTTGGCCTGGGCCAGCATCGCGGTGCCGGCCTGCTGCAGGATCTGGGTGCGGGTCAGCTCGGCGGTTTCCTTGGCGTAGTCGGTGTCGCGGATACGGCTGCGCGAGGCGGACAGGTTTTCCGAGGTGGTGCCGAGGTTGGCGATGGTGGAGGTGAACCGGTTCTGGATCGCACCCATGTCGGCACGCGAGGAGTTGACTGCGGTCAGCGCCTTGTCGACGATCGACAGGGCCTGCTGCGCACCGGTGAAGGTGGAGATGTTCAGGTTGCTGGCGAACTGCGCGGTCAGGCCGGTGGCGTCGGCAGTCGGGGTAGGCGCGGTCGGTGCGGTGGCGCCGGTCCAGGTGCCCATGGTCACGGCGATGGCATTGAAGGTGCCGTCGTCGGCGACGTTGTTCTGCACCGAGGTCAGGTCCAGCTTGCCGGCGGTGGCGGCATCGACCGAGGCATAGACGCCGGTCTGGTCCATCTTGGCGTTGATCGCGGCGGCGATGGCCGAGGCGGTGGCCTTCTGGGTGGCGGCGGCGTCGACGCCGGCCTTCACTTCGATGTCGTCCAGCTTGTACGACTGGCCGTCGGCACCCTTGATTTCCATGCCCTTGATGGTCGCGGCGGCATTGGTGCCCGGGGCGGCGACGGTGAAGGTGTTCTTGTCGAACTTGGCGCCGCCCAGTGCGCTGGCGCTGGCGTTGACGATGCTGTTGATGCCGATGGTCTGGCCCGAATCCGCACCGACCTGGAACAGGGCGCCGGAGAACGAACCGTCCAGCAGCTTGGTGCCGTTGAAGTTGGTCTGGCGGGAAACGCGGTCGATTTCCGAGGTCAGCTGCTTCACTTCGGCGTTCAGCGCTTCACGGTCGCTGTCGGAGTTGGTGGCGTTGGCCGACTGCACCGACAGTTCGCGGATACGCTGCAGGTTGTTGCCGATTTCGACCATCGCGCCTTCGGCGGTCTGGGCCAGCGAGATGCCGTCGTTGGCGTTGCGAACCGCAACGTCCAGGCCGCGGATCTGGGTGCTGAAGCGCTCGGAGATCGCCAGGCCGGCGGCATCGTCCTTGGCGCTGTTGATGCGCAGGCCCGAGGACAGGCGCTGGATGGTGGTAGCCAGGCTGGAACCGCTGGTCGACAGATTGCGCTGTGCGTTCAGCGACATCACATTGGTGTTGATGACTTGTGCCATTTCCGTGCTCCTGGATACGAAGGTACTGCTGGTTTTTGGGGTGCCCCGGGGGAGGCAATGGGCGATGTGCCCTGGTTGAAATCATTAACGACACCCCGGCCGGAACCTTTAGGGCCCAGCGGGCGAAATTTGCGTTTGTCAACAAAAAACCCCGCCGGAGCGGGGTTTTCTGTGACGCGTGCTTGTGCGGGATCAGCCGTTCAGCAGGCTCATCACGCTCGACGGCGACTGGTTGGCCTGGGCCAGCATCGCGGTGCCGGCCTGCTGCAGGATCTGCGTGCGGGTCAGTTCGGCGGTTTCCTTGGCGTAGTCGGTGTCGCGGATACGGCTGCGCGAGGCCGACAGGTTTTCCGAGGTGGTGTTCAGGTTGGCGATGGTGGAGGTGAAGCGGTTCTGGATCGCACCCATGTCGGCACGCGAGGAGTTCACCGCCTTCAGGGCATCGTCCACGATCGACAGGGCCTTCTGGGCACCGGCGACCGAGGAGATGTCCACGCCGCTGACGGTGTCACGGGCGTCCGCATCGGCGGTGGCGCCAATGCCGGCCATGGCCACGGTCAGGCCGGTGGCATCGGTGGTGGCGGTGGTGAACTCGAAATCCTTGCCCGACTTCAACGAGGTCAGTTCCAGCTTGCCGTCCTTGTCCAGCGAGGCGTACACGCCGGTCTGGTCCATCTTGTCGTTGATGGCATTGACCACCTTCTTGCTGACGTCGGCGGCCTTGTCGCCCACGGCAACGTCCACGGCAGCAATGGCAACGCCATTGATTTCCATGTCGCTGACAGTGCCCGCGGCCGTCGCGGTGCCGGTCAGGGCAGCTGCGGTCGAGGTCTGCTTGGCAGCGTACAGGCCGTTGCCCAGCTCCGAGGTGCTGGAGTTGACGATGCTGTTGATGCCGATGGTCTGGCCCGAATCGGCGCCGATTTGGAACAGCGCGCCGGAGAAGGAACCGTCCAGCAGCTTGGTGCCGTTGAAGTTGGTCTGGCGGGAGACGCGGTCGATTTCCGAGACCAGCTGGTTGACTTCGGCGTTCAGCGCTTCACGGTCGCTGTCGGAGTTGGTGGCGTTGGCCGACTGCACCGACAGTTCGCGGATACGCTGCAGGTTGTTGCCGATTTCCACCATCGCGCCTTCGGCGGTCTGGGCCAGCGAGATGCCGTCGTTGGCGTTGCGAACCGCAACGTCCAGGCCGCGGATCTGGGTGCTGAAGCGCTCGGAAATCGCCAGGCCGGCGGCGTCGTCCTTGGCGCTGTTGATGCGCAGGCCCGAGGACAGGCGCTGGATCGTGGTGGCCAGGCTGGAACCGCTGGTCGACAGGTTGCGCTGAGCGTTCAGCGACATCACGTTGGTATTGATTACTTGTGCCATTTTTCTCTTTCCTGTGGGCAAGTTCCGGCCGCGGCGTGCACCCGGAGTTGACGCAGAGTCCGCACCCGTGCCGGATGCAGCTGTTGCAGGAGAGATAACGGCGGTTGGCGCGAAGCCTTGAGAAAAAATACGCAGAAAACATCACCCGGGTAGGGTGATGGTCGGTGGTTGCGCGCGTCCGGCAGGGGCCGGAACACTCGCAACAGCCTGCAGCGCGGGGCGTTTTGCGCCCGGCGTGCGCGCTATGTCAGCGGATCGCGTTGAACAGCGACATCTGCTGCATCTGGGTGAAAATGGTCTGCGCGGCCTGCAGGGAAATCTGTTCCAGCTGGTACTGGCCGATGGCTTCGGCGTAGTCGAGGTCGCGCATGGCCGACAGGGTGGTCTTCAGGGTCACGCCGTTGGCGTCGCGCAGGGCGCCGGCATCGTCGATGGCCTTGAGCTGCGCACCGCCGGCGGCGCGGGCGTCGATGAACTTCTCCGAGGCACGGGCCACGTCACGGATGCCGGCCTGCAGGATGTTCTGCTGGCGGGCCACGGCGGTCGGATCGTCGGCGGCGTTGTCCAGCGCGTTGATCATGCCGTCCAGGGTGGAAAAGATGTCGCGGGCGTCGGCGGCGCCGATGCCGAAGCTGTCGCCGGCCTTGGGTTCGCCTTCGATCCGCATGGAAACGCCTTCGAACGTGATGTCTTCGCCGGCCTTGAAGGTGCCGGTCTTGACCACGGTATTGGTCGCATCCACCACTTCATAGGCGTCCGGGCCGGTGAAGCGCAGGGTGTAGCTGGCGCCATCCCAGTTGCCGGAAGCCGGGTCGCGGCCAAAGGTGGTGAGCACGCCGGTGCCGGTGTTGGTGCCGGCCGCGCTGCCGTCCAGGGTGCCATCGCCGGTGCGGATGCGCAGGAAGATCTCGCTGCCGGGCAGGGCGTCCTTGACGAAGGTGTCCGGGGCCACTTCCACCTGGCGCTGGGTCTGGTCGCCGTTGTAGGTGACCACGCCATTGCTGAGCTTGAACGGCGCATCGGCGTCGTCGGTGCCACCGAACAGGTAGCGGCCGGTGCCGTCGGTGGAATTGGCCAGCGACAGCAGGCCGTCGCGCACGCTCTTCAGTTCCGAGGCGATCGACTTCAGGTCGGCCGCCGACAGTGCCGGGTTGTTGGCCTGGATGGTCAGCTCGGTGATATGGGCCATCATTTCGCCGGCCTGTGCCAGTGCGTTTTCCTGCAGGCCCAGGCGGTTTTCCACCACGTCGCCGTTGCGGGCGAAGCGGTCCAGCTCGGCCACGGCGCGGTCCAGGCCGACCGCGGTGCCGGCGGCGACCGGGTCGTCCTTGGCGCTGACCAGCTTCTTGCCGGTGGCCAGCTGCTGCTCCAGGTGGTTCATCTTGCTCTGCTTGGCCATCATCATCGAGATGGACTGGTTGAACATCATCCCGGTGGAGATTCGGTTGTTCATCGCGAAACGGCTCCCAGGATGGTCTGGAACATGGTGTCGGCAGTGGAAATCAGCTGCGAGGCGGCCTGGTAGGCCTGCTGCAGCCGGAGCATGTCGGCGGCTTCTTCGTCCAGGTTGACCCCGGACACCGAGTCGCGCGAGGCCTGTGCCTGGTCGGTGATGACCTGCTGGGCCTGCAGCGAGTAGTCGGCCGCGCGTGCGGCCGAGCCCACCAGCGTGGTCAGGCCACCCAGGGCACCGTTGAGGGTGACCGTGCCGGCGTTGAAGGTCTTGGCGTCCTCCACCTTGGCCAGCAGCAGCGCGTTGCTGTTGTCGCTGGAGCCGGCCGGGGTGGGGCTGATGTTGAAGCTGTCGCCGACCTTCGGCGCGCCATCGAGCACGAAGCTCCAGCCATTGGCGCTGATGGTCTGCCCAGCGGTATAGGTAAACGGCCCGGTGCCATCGATGGTGTATTCGGTGGCACTGGTGAACACGATCGCGGCCGGATTGCGCAGGTTGGCGTTGGTGTAGTCGCTCACCGCCACGCCGCTGACCTTGCCGGTGCCGGTGTTGCCCAGGCCTGCGGCGGCCTTGATCGGCGCAGCCGCGGCAATGCGCGAGGTATCGGTGATCGCCACCGACAGGGTGCCGGCCACGCCGGCGGTGGGCTGCAGCAGGAAGCGGTCGTTCTGTGCCGGGGTGCCGGACATCACCATTTCCACGCCGTTGAGCACCAGCGGGTCGGCGGCGGTGCCGGTGCCGGTCATCGGCACGGCCGCACCGGTGTCGGCGCGCGTGGCCTGCCAGGCACCGCCGTCGAACTTCAGCACGATGTTCTGGCCGTCCAGCTTGGACAGGTCGCCGAAGCTGGCGCTGAAGCTGGCGGTGCCGGTATTGCCGGTGTTGCCGGTGACGCGCGGGCTGCCGTAGTTGAAGAAGTCGCCGCCCATGTTGCCGTACAGGTCAACGCCCTGGTGGTGGGTGTCGTTGAAGGTGCTGGCCAGGCCCACGGCGAGCTTGCCCAGCTCGGCCTGGGTGGGGGTGAGCACTGAATCGCGGAATTCGAGCAGGCCACCGATCTGGCCGCCCAGGCTCTTCGGATCCAGGGTGATCTTCTGGCCCTGGGTTTCCATCGCCAGCTGCAGGCGCTCGGGCTGGTAGGGGTCGGTGACGGTGGTCACCTTGCTGGCGGTGGTGCCCACCACCACGGCCTGGCCGCCAGCGGTATAGACGTTCATGAAGCCGCCGTCCTGGATCACCGCGGTGCCGCCGGTGTAGCCGATCAGGTTGGCCACCAGCTGGTCGCGGCGGTCGAGCAGGTCCGGTGCGGCGGTATTGGCATTGCTGCCGATGGCGCCGTTGAGCTGGGCGATTTCCGCTGCTAGCCGGTTCACTTCGGAGGCACCGGCAATCAGGCCGTTGTTGACCTCGCCATTGAGCGAATTGAGGCTTTCGTTGAGCTGCTTGAAGCGGCTGGCCAGGGTGCCGGCGTTGTCCAGCACGTTCTGGCGGTCGGCGGTGCCCGAGGCATTGGAGGACAGGCCGCTGACCGTGTCGAAGAAGTTCGACCACACGCCGGACACATTGGTGGCGGTATCGGAGAACAGTGAATCCACGCGGTCGGCCAGGGTGGACAGCTGCTTCAGCCGCGCCAGTTCGCCGCTGCTGTCGAGCAGCCGCGAGATCGCCAGCTGGTCGGCCACGCGGCGCACGTCGGTGATGCGGGTGCCGTTGCCGATATCGCCATAGCCCAGGTTCTGCGGGCTGGCGGTGGCAAAGTCCACCTTCTGCCGGCTGTAGCCGGGCGTGTTGATGTTGGCGACGTTATGGCTGGTGGTGGCCAGTGCGCGCTGGAAGGCGAGCAGGGCGCTGGTGCCGGTGGAAAGTACGGACATGGGTTACCTCAACGACGGATTGCCCCCAGCCCGGCGGGGCTGGCGGTGCTGGCAAAGGTGCGGCCCAGGCGCTGGCTGGCATCGCCCACGGCGGCGATGGCGCGCTCGATGGTCGGGCCGCCGGCGATCGCGGCGATCTTGGCCGCGTAGCTGGGGTCGGTGGCGTAGCCGGCCTTCTGCAGGCCCTGGGCGAAGCCACGGACATCGCCGCCGGCCTGCAGCGCGTTCTGGTAGCGCGGGCTGTTCTTGAGCAGTTTCACGTAGTCGGCAAAGCTGTCGCCGACCGAGCCGTAGGCCCGGAAACTGGCGGTTTCACTGCGGCGCACGCCATCGACATATTCGTGGGTGCCGCTGGTGGCGCGCTCGCCACTCCAGCCGCTGGCCTTGATGCCGAACAGGTTGTGCGAGCTGCCGCCGCCATTGCGCTGCACCAGCTTGCGGCCCCAGCCGGTTTCCAGCGCGGCCTGGGCGACCAGCGCCTTGGCGTCCACGCCCAGTTCGCGCGCGGCCTGCTGCGCGTGGCCCCAGATGCTGGCCACGAAGCCTTCGGGGGTATGTGCGCCAAGCTGGGCGGCGGCAGTGCTGCCGGCCAGCGTATCCACGGCGCTGGGGCCGGTGGCGGCGGCGGTGGTGCCGACGTCGCGCCAACGGTCGTCGGCCATTGCCCAGTTTTCGCCGGACGTATCGGTGGCGGGCGCGGCGCCGTACGGATCGCTGCGGCCGATTGCTTCATGCATCTGGCTGCTTTCACGTCCGGCGATCAGGTCCAGCGCACGCTCCATCGGCTGCAGCACCGCCGACGGTGCCTGCCCGCCAAGCTGCTGCAGCAGGTCGACTTCGCTTGGTGCGGAAGGCGCTGCACCGGATGCGGGCAGGGCCATCGGCGCGGTGGCCGGCGCGTTGAGCCGGTAGGCACGCAGCGCCGCGGCGGGATTCAGGCTGGTGTCGGTGGGCTTGGCAGCGTCGGTCCCGCCACCGCCGAGCTGGCGCGAGATCATCGCCGACAGCCCCAGGCCGCGGCCCTTGGTCATCGCTTCGGCGATCTTCTGGTCGTACATGTCGCGGAACATCTGGTTTTCGCCGGGCAGCAGCGAATCGCCGAAACTGGCATCGCGCATGCTCTTGACCAGCATCTGCGCGAACTGGCCTTCCAGCTGGCGCGCGACCTTGTCGACCTTGGCCGGGCTGTTGGCCTGGGCCGGATTGAGCTCCAGTGACGGTTGGATGCGCATCAGATCACCTCGAGTTCGGCACTCAGCGCGCCGGCCTGCTTGAGCGCCTCCAGGATCGCGATCAGGTCACCCGGGGCGGCGCCCACCGCATTGACCGCGTGCACGATCTCATCCAGGGTGCTGCCGCCGTTGAACTTGAACATGCGGCTGCCATCGTTGGTGGCGGTGATGGTGGACTGCGGCGTGGCCACGGTCTGGCCACCGGCGAAGGCATTGGGCTGGCTGACGTTGGTGTTTTCGTTGATCGTCACGGTCAGCGAACCGTGCGAGATGGCCGCCGCGCCAACCCGCACCTGCGCGCCGATGACCACGGTACCGGTACGCGAGTTGACCACCACCTTGGCCGGCGCGGTGCCGGGGGTGAGTTCCAGGTTTTCAATGCGGGCCAGCAGGCCGATGCGCGCGCCCGGGTCCTGGGGCGACTGCACCGCCACGGTGACGCCGTCCACGGCGCGCGCGGCGCCATCGCCGAAGGCGTTGTTCAGCGCGGCGACCATGCGCGACACCGTGGTGAAGTCGTTCTTGTGCAGGTTGAGCGTGATTTCGCCGCCAGCGCTGAACACGTCGGGCAGGGCGCGTTCGACCGTGGCACCGTTGGGAATGCGGCCCACGCTGGGCACGTTGACCGATACCCGCGAGCCATCCTTGCCCTGTGCGCCGAAGCCGCCCACCACCAGGTTGCCCTGGGCGATGGCGTAGACCTGGCCATCGGCACCGCGCAGCGGCGCCATCAGCAGGGAACCGCCACGCAGCGACACCGCGTTGCCGATCGAGGACACGGTGATGTCGATCGGCTGGCCCGGTTTGGCGAACGGCGGCAGCTCGGCGTGGATCGCCACGGCAGCCACGTTCTTCAGCTGCGGATTGACGTTGGCGGGCACGTTCACGCCCAGCTCGCCCAGCAGGTTCTTCAGGCTCTGCACGGTGAAGGGGGCCTGGCTGGTGCGGTCACCGCTGCCATCCAGGCCGACCACCAGGCCGTAGCCGACCAGCGCATTGCCGCGCACGCCGCCCACCTGCGCCAGGTCCTTGATCCGCTCAGCGGAAGCAGGCGCCGCAACACCCAGAACGGAAGCGGCGATGACAACCGCGTAGAGCCACGCCGTGCGTGGCTGAACAACCAACCGAAGAAAGAATTTCATCATCAGCCTCAGAACGGCACCAGCGCCGAGTTGAAGAAACGACTCAGCCAGCCCATCGCATTGGACTGCGCGACCGGGCCACGGCCGCCGTACACGATGCGTGCATCGGCCACGCGGCTGGAGGGAATGGTGTTGTCCGGGAAGATGTCCGCCGCGCGCACGATGCCCTGCACCTGCACCAGCTCGTCGCCCTGGTTCAGCCGCAGGTTCTTGGCACCCTGCACGACCAGGTTGCCGTTGGGCAGGCGCTGCATCACGGTCACGGTCACGCTGCCCTGCAGGCGGTTGCTCTGCGCGCTGGTGCCCTTGCCGGTGAAGTCGCGCGAGCCGGTCGCGCTGGCGCCCAGGATGTCCTTGCCGCCCAGCGTCACCGGCGCACCGAACAGCGTGGGCGTGCCCAGCGCGAGGTTGGATTCCTTGTCGGTACTGGTGTTGGCGGTGGTCTGCGCGGTGGTGCTTTCGGTCAGGGTGATGGTCAGCAGGTCGCCGACATCACGTGCGCGGCGGTCCGAATACAGCTGCAGGCCGGGGCCCGAGGCGTAGATCGCCCCGGCGGTGGCCGGCGCGCTGGGCGCGACCACGGGCACGACGGGCGCCATCGCCGGATACGGGCGCACATCGCCCGCGATGACGCAGCCGCCGAGCAGGGCGGTCACGGCGCTGGCGAGCAGCAGGCGAAGGGTAGGGCGCAGAGGCGACATGGCAGGTTCCCGGTTCAACCGATCAGACGTTGTTGTTGAGGTAGCCGAGCATGGAGTCGGTAGTGGAGATCGCCTTGGCGTTCATTTCGTAGGCGCGCTGGGTTTCGATCATCGACACCAGCTCTTCGACCACGTTGACGTTGCTGCCTTCCAGCGCACCCTGCACCACGCTGCCCAGGCCGTTCAGGCCGGGGTTGCCGTTCTGTGCGGGGCCCGAGGCGGTGGTTTCCAGGAACAGGTTTTCACCGCGTGCCTGCAGGCCGGCCGGATTGACGAAGTCGGTGAGGGTCAGCGCGCCGATTTCGACCGAGGCGGCGTCGTCGGCCATCTTCACGCTGATGGTGCCGTCGGTGCCGATGGTGAGCGACTGCGCGCCCTCGGGAATCTGGATGCCCGGCTGCACCGGATAGCCGCTGTTGGTGACCAGTTCGCCCTGCTGGTTGCGCTGGAACGAGCCGTCGCGGGTATACGCCGACGAACCATCGGGCATCTGCACTTCGAAGAAGCCGCGGCCGTTCACCATCACGTCCAGGGCGCGGCCGGTCTGCTGCTGGCTGCCCTGTTCGAAGTTCTTGGAGGTGGCCACCACGCGCACGCCGGTACCCAGCTGCAGGCCGGTGGGCAGCTGCGTCTGGGCCGAAGAGGAACCGCCGGGCTGGCGCACCTGCTGGTACAGCAGGTCTTCGAAGCTGGCACGGTCCTGCTTGAAGCCGGTGGTGTTGGTGTTGGCGAGGTTGTTGGAAACCACCGACATGCGCGTCTGCTGCGCATCCAGTCCGGTCTTGGCGATCCACAATGCCTGGTTCATGGCCTTGTTCCTGTGTTGATGCGGGTGGCCACGCGGGGTGGCCGTTGTCCTGACTGATGCATGGCGCGTGCCACAACCGCGCCGGAATTACGTCGGGGCGGCCGGTCAGCTGCCCAGGCGCAGCAGGGAGTTGGCGCTGCGGGCGTTTTCATCGCCGTGCTTGATCACCTTCACCTGCATTTCGTATTGCCGCTGCAGCTGGATCATCTGCACCAGCGCGCCGGCGGCATCCACGTTGCTGCCTTCGAGCTGGCCACTGTCCAGCGACTTGCCCTGGGCCTGCACGAACGGCTGCTGCGGGTCGGTGTTGCGCATCAACCCGTCCAGCCCGCGCTCCAGCCGCGCATCCTCGGCCGCGACCACGCGCAGGCGGCCGATCACCGCCATGGTCTGCGGGCCTTCGCCCTGCGGGATGATCGAGATGGTGCCGTCGTTGCCGATGTCCATCGCCTGGTGCGGCGGAATCGCGATCGGCGCGCCGTTCTCGTCCAGCACCGGATGGCCGCCGGCGGTCACCAGCTGGCCATTGGGCGTGATCGACAGCGATGCACCGCGGGTATAGGCCTCACCGCCCCCGGTCGGCGCCTGCACGGCCAGCCAGTTGCCTGCGTCCAGCGACAGGTCCAGCGCGTTGCCGGTGATGTGCTGTGCGCCCTGGCGCCGGTTGAAGCCGGCGTCCACGTGCAGGGCATCCACGCGCGAGGCGTAGCCGGCACCCTTGATCGGGAAGGCCTCGGTATTGGCGAGGGCTTCCTTGAATCCAGGCGTATCGGTGTTGGCCAGGTTGTGCGACAGCGTCCCCTGCGCCTGCAGGGACGCACGTGCACCGGTCATCGCGACGTAGAGCGCCTTGTCCATCGTTGTATTCCCGTGCTGCTGCGATCAGTGGCTCATCAACGGATGTTGATGATGGTCTGGGTGATCTGGTCCATCGTGGAGACCATCTGCGAGTTGGCCTGGAAGTTGCGCTGGGCGGTGATCATGTTCACCAGCTGCTCGGTCAGGTCGACCGTGGAGGCTTCCAGCGAACCGGCCTGCACCTTGCCCAGGTTGGAGCTGTCGGGCGCGCCGGTACGCGGGGTGCCGGAGCTGAAAGTTTCCACCCACAGGTTGTTGCCCTTGGCTTCCAGGCCCTGCGAGTTGTTGAAGGTGGTGAGCGCGACCTGGCCCAGCGGCTTGTCGTCGCCGTTGGTGTAGCGGGCATACACCACGCCCTCTTCGGACACGGTGATTTCGTTGAGCTTGCCGGCGGCGTAGCCGTCCTGCTGGGTGTTGCGCAGCGCGAACTTCTCGCCGTACTGGGTCGACCCGGTGACGTCCAGGGTCATCGCCAGGGTGCCGGCGCCGGTGGTCGGGGTGAACGGGTCCATCACGATCTGGCCGTTGGCCGGGGTGGTCAGCGCGCCGGCATCGTTGAAGGTCAGCGTGGTCGGGGTGCCCACGGCCTGGCCATCGACGTAGTTGTAGACCTGCCATTCGTTGGCGGTGGCCGTCTTGACGAAGTACGAGGTCTGGGTGTGGCTCACGCCCAGCGAGTCGTACACGGTGATGCCGCCGGTGGACTGGTTGTAGCTGTTGGAATCGGTCGGGTCGAACGTGGCCAGGGTCGGCTGCTTGGCGTTGGCCGGCAGGGTGAACGCCACGTTGACCTTGCCGGTCTGCTTGGGCGGGCTGTCGGTGGTGAGCAGCTGCAGGTCGGTCAGGCGGCCGCTGTCGAAGCTGGTGCCGTCGGCGTTGGGCGCGAACACCTGCAGGCGCGCACCCTGCGGGTTGGTCACGTAGCCGGCCTGGTCGGTCTGGAAGTTGCCGGCGCGCGAGTACACGCGGGCGCCGTTCATGCTCATGGTGAAGAAGCCTTCGCCGGAGATCGCCATGTCCAGGCTGCGCCCCGTTTGTTCGTTGTTGCCCTGCGAGAACTGCTGGGCCACGTTGGTCAGGCGCACGCCCGAACCCACTGCATTCTTGGACAGGCCATAGCTGGTGGCCGAGAACAGATCGGCGAACTCGGCGCGCGATTCCTTGAAGCCGGTGGTGTTGACGTTGGCGATGTTGTTCGCGGTGACGTTCAGGTCGGCATTGGCGGCATTGATGCCGGACAGCGAGATGTTGAAGCCCATGGGATTCTCCTTGGATGCGTGACGAAGGGACTCAGCTGACGCGCAGCACGTAGTCGATCGGGGCCGTGCCCAGGCCCTTGAGGTTGAGGTAGAGGCCGTCCGAGCCGACGGTGACGCTTTCCACCGGTGCTTCGACGTAGGTGTTGATCTTGGTCTGGGTGCCGGCGCTGTCGGTGTGGGTGGCGGCGATGGTGTAGCTGCCGGCGGCCATGCGGTTGCCGTTGGCATCCTTGCCATCCCAGTTGAAGGTCACTTCGCCGGCTTCCTTGGCTTCCACGCTGAGCTGGGTCACCTTCACGCCGTTGGCGTCGGTGATGTCCACGGTGACGTAGCCGGCGCCGGGCGCAGCGACCATGCCGCTGGTATCGCCTTCGGTTTCCAGCTGCCACTTGGTGGAGGGCACCAGCACGTCATGGCCGACCAGCGCCGCGCCGCGCAGCACCTGGTCGCCGGCCATCGATTCCTGGAAGCCCTGGACGGTGCTGTTGAGGTCATTGATGCCCTGCACCTGCGACAGCTGCGCCATCTGCGCCACCATCTGGGTGTTGTCCATGGGCTTGAGCGGATCCTGGTGCTGCAGCTGCTCGGTCATCAGGCGCAGGAAGTCGGCCTGGTCCAGGGCGTCCTTCTTCTTGGTGGTGCTGCTGTTGGGTGCGTTCAGGCCCAAGGCGCTGTAGATGTCGGTGTTGCCGACGCCGCTGGTGCTGCTCATGACGGTATGTCCTGCAATAAGAAGGGTCAGCGACCCATGGTCAGGGTGGCCAGCGCCAGTTCCTTGGCGGTGGTGAGCATCTCCACGCCGGCCTGGTAATTGCGCGAGGTCGAGATCAGGTTGACCATCTGGGCGACGGGGTCGACATCGGGCTGGTAGATGTAGCCATCGCCATCGGCCAGCGGGTGGCCGGGCTCGTAGCGCTTGATCGGCGCGGCGTTGCTCTGGCTGATTTCCTTGACCTGGACGGTGGTGATGTTCGGGTCGGTGCGGCTGGTGACCGACTGGAAGATCGGCTCGAGCGGCTTGTACACGGCATCGGCCGAGCCGGCGACGGTGTCGGCGTTGGACAGGTTGGAGGCCAGCGTGCTCATGCGCACGGACTGGGCCTGCAGCGCGGAGCCGGCGATATCGAAGATGGGCAGGTTGCTCATGGCTTATTGCCCCGTGATCGCGGTGAGCATGGAGCGCACCTTGGATTCGACGAAGCTCAGCGAGGCGCGATATTCCAGCGCGGCGCGGCCATAGGCGGCGCGCTCGGCATCGGGATCGACGGTGTTGCCGTCGATGCTCGGCTGCACGCCTTCCTTGGTGATCTGGAACGGGTTGAGCCCACCGCCGATGCTGAAGTGCTGCTCATTGGTGGTCCGCATGAGCCCGTTGCTGTCGGCACCCTGGGCATTGCGCAGGGCGGCATCGAAGTCCAGGTCCTGGGCCTTGTACCCGGGGGTATCGGCATTGCTCAGGTTGCTGGCAATCAGCTTCATCCGCTGCTCGCGCAACGGCATGGCCTGGGCATGGACACCCAGATAGTCGGAAATCAGGTTGGGCATGGCGCTCTCCCACGGGACGATGTGGGGGAGGCTGCAAGGGCCGTGCCAGAACGGGACGGGCAACCGCGCCGAACCGAAGGTCTTGGTTGATTGATCGGGATCCCAATGGGCCCGTATGAATTCGTAGCCCCGGCCGTTGGCCGGAAACCGCGCGCAGCGCGGCCCAAGCGTCCGAAGCCGGCGGGTTATCGATCGCGGCCAACATCCCGGCGTTTAGAGGTTCCGAAGCCGCCCGTCAGGCGTTCATGTCGCCTGATACACGGTTTCGTTCTGGTTGCACACCCGGACGTACGGTCCCGACCGACAGCCTGTGAGGCTCCGGACCCTTGGGCCGCGCTGCGCGCGGTGCCCGGCCAACGGCCGGGGCTACGAATTCATACGGGCCCATTGGGGTGCGGATCAATCAACCGAGGTCAACGGCCGGTCAGGCCGCCAGGGCTACCTTCCGGAGGCGATCCAGCACGAAATCGGCCAGTTCGTGTGGGGAATACTTGGCCACGAAGGCGTTGGCGCCGACCCGCTCGACCATGGCGTTGTTGAATACGCCCGAGAGGGAGGTGTGCAGCAGCACGTACAGGCCGGCCAGGCCCGGATGGCGACGGATTTCCGTCGTCAGGGTGTAGCCGTCCATGGCCGGCATTTCGATGTCCGAAATGACCATGGCATAACGCTCGGCCGGGTTTTCGCCGGCCGCGTGGATCTGCAGCAGGTGGTCCAGGGCCTGCTTGCCGTCCGAGAGCAGGGTGGCGCCCACGCCCAGCTGGTCCAGCACGCTGCGGATCTGCTGGCGGGCAACCCGCGAGTCGTCCACCACCAGCACCTGCAGCTGCGGGGCGTCGGCCGGCAGCGCCATCGAGGGGTCCAGCACGGCTTCGCCACGCACCTGGGCGATGTCGGCCAGCACGCTTTCCACGTCAATCACCTGGATCAGCTCACCCTGGAAGCGGGTGACGGCGGTCAGGTAGCTCGATTCGGCGCCCAGCTCCGGCGGCGGGTGGATGTCTTCGACCGCGATGTTGACGATGCGCTCCACGCCGCTGACCAGGAAGCCCTGGATCGAACGGTTGAATTCGGTCACCACCAGGTAGCCCGGCGACTTGTCGGCGTCCGGCTCGCGCTCGGGGTGGCCGATCGCCAGGCCCAGGTCCAGCACCGGTACCGAGCGGCCGCGCACGTCGGCCACGCCGGCGAACTGGCTGGGCAGCCCGGGTACCTGGAACAGGTCCGGCCGGCGCAGGACTTCCTGCACCTTGAACACGTTGACGCCAAAAAGCTGACGTCCGCCAAGGCGGAACAGCAGCAGGGCCAGGCGGTTGTGGCCCGCCAGGCGCGTGCGCTGGTCGATGCGGTTGAGCAGGTCATGTGACATGGGGGATGTATCGGCGGCATTGGCAATCACTTGAGCGCCGCGCGCCGTGCATGAACGGCACGGACCTTGCAGGGTGCTGCGCATGTGCCTTGCCCCGGAGCCGCCATGCGTATCCTTCCTATAGTTGTCGCGCTGATCGCGTTGGCCGGTGCGTCCCCGCACGCCCAGGCCGCTGGCGGATGGCAGCCGGTGGACAGCATCCGCGCCGCCGCGCTGTCCACGTTGCCGGCGGGCAGCGAAGGCGACACCACCCTGGATTCGGCGCTGCGCCTGCCGGCCTGCGGCCAGGACCTGCGCGCCCAGCCCACCGGCACCAGCACCGTGGAGGTCAGCTGCCCCGACGCGGGCGGCTGGCGCCTGTTCGTACCGGTGAAGGTGCGCCGCAACCAGACCGTGCTGATCCTCAATCGGGGCATTGCCGCTGGAGAAACGCTGGGGGTGGCCGATATCACCACGGCACAGCGAGACGTAGCCCGCATTGCCGGTGCCGCCCTGGCCGACCCGGCCGTGGCGGTGGGGCGGGTGGCGCGGCGTACGCTGAGTGCCGGCAGCCTGCTGTCGGCCAACGACCTGGTCGCCCAGCGTCTCATCCGCCGCGGCGACAGCGTCGCCCTGGTCTCCCGTTTTGGCGGGGTCGAGGTCCGGGTGGCGGGGAAGGCCCTGGCCGATGCAGGTGAAAATGAACGCGTATCCGTGGAAAATCTGTCGTCACGCAAGGTGGTCCAGGGCACGGTGGCGGCCAGCGGCGACGTTTTTGTGACGCGCTGACCACTCCAGCACGCAAAATCTCCTAAAGATGCCGGCCCCCGTGCCGTTATCCCTTGTGAACCGTAACTCCCAGGACAACCCATGAGCCAGAAAATCGACGGCAACCTGCAGGCGACCGCCCATCTGCGCAGCATTGCGCCGGGTAACAAGCCCAGCGTGAGCACCGATGCCCCGGCGCGGCCGGTGGAAGCGGCCGACAGCCTGAAGCTGACCGGCGAGGCCACCAGCCTGCAGGCGCTGCAGCGCGAACTGAGCAGCGCCCCGGCGATCGATGCCGGCCGCGTGCAGGCCGTGCGCGAGTCGCTGCAGAACGGCACCTACAAGATCAATCCGGACGCGATCGCCTCGCGCATGCTTGAGCTGGACCAGCAGCTGCAGAAATGAAGCTGGCCATGAGCGAGCCATTGCAGCGCCTCAGCGACGCCTTGGACGTTGAACGCCAGGCCTTGGTGGAGCATGACGTCCAGTCCCTGATCCGCGCCACCAGCGCCAAGCTCGATGCGCTGCGTGCGCTGGAGCAGGTGTTGCCGGTGGGGCAGAACGAACGCCTGCAGGAGCTGGCCGAGCGCAACCGCGCCAACGGCGTGCTGCTGGCGCGCCGCCGCCGCGAGGTCAACTGGGCACTGCGCCAGCTGGGCCGCAGCGAAGCCTCCTCGGCGTACGACGCCAAGGGCCAGGCCAACACCCTGCATACGCGCAGGCCGCTGGCGGTCGCCTAGGCGCCAACACGGATATAGTGGGCACCTGTTTCGACTGCCCCGATGTGACCGTGACCGCGCCCACCACTTTTGTCACCGCACCGCTGCCGCCGCAGCCGGTTCTGCTTGCGCTGTTCGAGCGCATCAACGAAGGCGTGCTCCTGTTCCGTGATGACGGCAGCGTGGCCGTGGCCAACGCCGCCGTGCGCGGCATGCTCGGCCAGGCCGAGATCGATGCCGGCGTGGATCCCGCGCAATGGCTGCGCCAGCTGCTGCCGCCCGATGCGCTGGAGCATGCGCGCCTGCACGGCCACTGGAACGGCAGCCTGCCCGTGGGCGAACGCATGGTCATCGCGCATGTCTACCAGCAGGAAGACGCCGGCCGGCTTCATTACCTGGCGCTGTTCCGTCGCATCGAAGGCCAGGAAGACTACGAACGCGAGCTGCAGCAGCGCCACGCCGAGCTGCGCCAGGCCTACCTGCGCCTCAACGGCACCCAGGAAAAACTGCTGCAGTCGGAAAAGATGGCCTCCATCGGCCAGCTCGCCGCCGGCGTCGCGCACGAGATCAACAATCCCATCGGCTACGTGCACTCCAACCTGGGCAGCCTGCAGGAATACCTGCGCAGCCTGTTCACCGTGATCGAAGCCTATGAGCGGGCACTGCGCGCGCCGGACCCGAAGGCGCTGATTCCCGAAATCGACGATATCCGCAACCGCTTCGACATCGATTTCATCAGCCGCGACCTGCCGCAGCTGATGGCCGAATCACGCGAAGGCATCGAGCGGGTCACCCGGATCGTGCGTGACCTGAAGGACTTCTCGTACTCGGGCCGCGACGAATCGTGGAAGCTGGTCGACCTGCACTCGGGTCTTGAGTCCACGATCAACATCATCTGGAACGAGCTCAAGTACAAGGTGACGCTGCACCGCGAGTTCGGCCAGCTGCCGCTGGTGGAATGCCTGCCGTCCGAGCTCAACCAGGTCTACATGAACCTGCTGCTCAATGCCGGCCACGCCATCGCCGAGCGCGGCACCATCACCGTGCGCACCGGCGTGGACGGCGACTACGTCTGGGTGGAGTTCGAAGACACCGGTGGCGGCATTTCGCCGGACCTTCGCCAGCGCATCTTCGATCCGTTCTTCACCACCAAGCCGGTGGGTAGCGGCACCGGGCTGGGGCTGTCGATCTCCTACAGCATCATCAACAAGCACCACGGGCGGATCGACCTGGACAGCACCCCGGGCGTGGGTTCGCGATTCCGGTTGGTGTTGCCGATCAAGCAGCCGCGTTGACGGAACCGGTGGCCCCGGCCGTTGGCCGGATGCCTTTCGCTCCGGGTTCATGAACGCCTGATGGGCGGCTTCGGATGCTCTACACGTCGGACATTTCACTGATTGCGGTGTTCTTGCCGCCTTCGGATGCCTGGGCCGCGCTGCGCGCGGTGTCCGGCCAACGGCCGGGGCTACGAGTTTTTACGGGCCCATTGGGATTGGGATCAATCAACCAGTTTCATTCGCCTTCCGGCGCCGGTATCGCAACAGGTTGCGCGGTATTGGCGCGCCGTTGCTCTTCGTGCGTGCGGAACGCCTGGTGGATGTGCTTGCGCAGTTCGTCGTCGTTCCAGGGCTTGGTCAGGAAGCGGTAGATCGCGCCGCGGTTGATCGCGTCGGTGACCGTGTTGAGGTCCGTGTAGCCCGACAGCACCAGCCGGATCGTGTCCGGGTACAGCATCTTCACCCGGCCCAGGAACTCCGTGCCGCTCATGTCGCTCATGCGCTGGTCCGACAGGATCACCTGCACATCGTTGATCGCCAGCAGGTCGAACGCATCGCGCACGTTGCCCGCCGCCAGGATCCGATAGCCATCGCGGCGGAACAGGCGCACCAGCGAACGCAGCACGTTCTCCTCATCATCCAGCAGCAGCAGCGTGCGGTCCGGGCGGGTTTCGGCGAACGCTTCCGGGCGCAGGTAGCGCCGGCGCAGGGTCATGCCCGCCGCGTCGGCCGACATCGGCTCGCCGAACAGGTACCCCTGGAACACGTCGCAGTCATTGCGGCGCAGGAAGCCCAGCTGCGCCTGCGACTCCACCCCGTTGGCGATCACCGTCATGCCCAGCTGGTGGCCCATGGCGATGATCGCGCGCGCAATGGCCGCCTCGCGGTTTCCGGCCGGCGCGCTCTTGATGAAGCTGCGGTCGATCTTCAGCTTGTCTACCGGGTAGCGCACCAGCGCGCTCAGGCTGGAATCGCCGGTGCCGAAGTTGTCCAGGCTCAGGCTGATACCTTCATTGCGCAGGTTCACCAGCGTTTCGTGCACGAAGTTGACGTTGTTGGTCAGCGCACTTTCGTTGATTTCCAGCGTGAGCATGTGCGCCGGAACGCCGGCGGTCTGCATCAGCGCCATCACCTCACCGAAGAAGTTCGGACGCAGCAGCTGCAGCGTCGACACGTTCACCGCGATGGTGAAGTCATCGAAGCCCAGGTCCCGCCAGAGCCTGGCCTGCTTCAGTGCGCCCTCCAGCACCCACGTGCCGATCTGCACGATGATGCCCAGCCGTTCGGCGGTGCGCATGAAACGCTCCGGCACCAGCATGCCCAGCGTCGGTGACTGCCAGCGCAGCAGCGCCTCCATCCCGACCACGTGGCCATCGCGGGCGCTCACCAGCGGCTGGTAGCGAAGCTTCAGCTCGCCATTGGGAATGGCGTCCACGATCTGGCGCGCGATGATGCTCTCGCTGTGCGCGCTGGACGGCGTGTTGACCGCGTGGATGCGCACGGCATTGCCGCCTTCGCGGGCGGCCTGGTACAGCGCGTCCTCGGCATGGTCGAGCAGGCGCGAGGTCTCCGTCGCATGCTCCGGACACAGGCTGACGCCAAGCTTGCCGGTCATGAACAGCGTATACGGCAGCACAGACAGGGGCAGCTCAAGCTGCTGCCGGATCTCTTCGGCCAGGTCGTCCGGCAACGGCAGGTCGGCGGTGCGCGGTACCGCGATCAGGAACTCATCGCTGCCATGCCGCCACAGCTTGCCGCGCCCGCGCAGGTGGTGTTGCAGGCGCTGGGCCACCAGCACCAGCGCCTGATCGCCGACCTCGGCGCTCATGTTCTCGTTGACCGACGCGAAGTGGTCGATATCCACGTGCATCAGCATCAACGGCGTGCCACCGGAGGCGGCCTCGGCCACCATCGCCTGCAGCGCGGGGTTGCCGGCGCCCAGCCGGGGCGGCGCGTCCTCGATGCTGACCAGGGGCAGGGAAGGGTTCCACATCACTCAATATTCCACGGTATCGGGGGTGGCCACGCCATCGCTGCGGTAAGGCAGGAACAGGTCGACCAGGGTGCCGGCGCCATGCGCCGACTCGATCTTGAGGGTGCCGCCGGCGCTCTGCGCGCGTTCGCGCATGACGATCAGGCCCAGCCCGCGCGGGCCGTCGGGGTCGAAACCTTCGCCGTCATCGCGTACCTGCAGGTGCAGGCCATGGTCCTGCACGTCCTGCAGCGTCAGGTGCACCTGGCTGGCGCGCGCATGGCGCAGCACATTGGTCAGGCTTTCCTGGGCGATGCGGAAACAGGCCTGCTCGATCTCACCCTGCGGCCGTCGCGGCAGCGCCGCGATGTCGGCCAGCAGTTCGATCGGCGAGGACCGGAACAGCACCCCGGCCTGCCAGCGCAACGCCGCCTCCAGGCCCAGTGCATCCAGCTGCGGCGGGCGCAGCAGGGTGGAGATGTCGCGCAGCTTGCCCACCGTGGCGTCGGCCAGCTGGATGATCTGCTCCAGGTCCTCGCCGCGCCGTTGCGGATCGGCTTCATCCTGTGCCGCATACGCCGACAGCTTCATGGCGGTGATGGCCTGGCCGATATCGTCGTGGAGGTCGCGCGAGATCGCGCGGCGCTCGTCTTCCTGCAGCGAGAACAGGCGCCCGGCCATGGCCTGCAGCTCGCGGTTGCTGGTTTCCAGCGCCTCGCGGATACGCTCCGGCTCGCTCAGGTCGCGCACGATCAGCAGCTTGCAGTTGCGACCGCCGTAACGCACCTCGCCCACCGCCAGGCCGGCTTGGAAACCTTCGCCGTCCAGCCGGCGCATGCCGATGACTTCACTGCCGCTGCTGGGCAGGGGAATGGTGGCGAACAGCTGCGCGCGGACCCGGGACAGGTCGGTGGCAGCCACCAGCGCCGACAGCGGCTCGCCCAGCAGCGTGTGTTGCCCGTAGCCGAACTGGGCTGCGGCGCAGGCATTGGCATACAGCACGTGTTCGTCGGAGAGGATCACCACGCCGTCGGGCAGCACCCGGACCAGTTCGCGGAACTGCTCCTCACGCTCGCGCAGCAGGCGCCGCGAGTGTTCACGCTCGGTGACATCCTGCAGGGTGCCCAGCACGCGCGGGCGCCCGGCGTCGTCGGTGCCGCTCTCGGCGCGCAGGTGGACCATCAAGGCGCGACCGTCCATGGCCAGCAGCGGCAGCAGTACGTCGATCTGCACCTGCTCACCCCGCATGTCCTGCAGCAGCTGTTCGCTCAGTGCGGCGGTGGACGGATCGGCCGGCACCAGCAGCTCGTCGAAGCGGTGCCAGCGCCGCGCTTCCGGCGGGCGACGGCCCAGCAGGTGGTAGACCTGGTTGGAGTACTGGCCCATACCCGTGGCGGGGTCGACTTCCCACGCGCCGATCCGGGCCATTTCATGGGCTTCCTCGACACGGGCCAGGGCCTGGTCGCGGCGGCGCAGCGCCTGGTCTTCGCGGGTCCGGTCGATGGCGATCAGCAGCCGCGCCGGGCGGCCGGCGTAATCGAGGTAGTTGCTGCGCATTTCGATCCGCCGCGGGCTGCCGTCCTTCAACAGCAGGTCGGCGGTAAGCACGCACAGCTGGTCCGGCTGGGCCCGGATCTGCTCAAGCTTGGCGGCCAGCACTGCTTCGTCGCCCGGTGGCCACAGTGCGGTCATCGGCAGGGCAGTGAACTCCTCGCGCGTCCAGCCGAACAGGCTGCACGCGGCCGGGTTGACGTCCAGGATCTCCAGCGTGTCCAGGTCGTACACCAGGATCGGCCCGGGATTGCCCTCGAACAGCTGCCGGTGGCGCTGCTCGGAGTGCTCCAGCTTCGCGTGGGTCTGCAGCACGTGGTGGGCGAGCGGGCGCAGCAGCAGGTAGATCAGCGCGCCGCTGAGAATGACGAAGAACGCCCCTTTGGCGGTCTGCCAGCGCGCGGCCGTGGCCAGGTCGGCGGTGAGCACCTGCACGGCGGCGTCGCTGCACAGGATCCACACCAGCGCCAGCACCAGGTAGCCGAGCACCACCCGCCAGCGATCGCGGCGCAGGGCCTGGGCGAGCGGGTGGTCACGACGGTGCGGTGCGGGCGGGCCGGGCGGGACGACAGGCATGGGGCGCGACGGGAAGGGTTTGGGTGGGCGGTCCATAGTAGTGGCTGGGACACCCCGGGCGCACGCGAGGCTCAACTATCGACCAGAACAGCCGCTAACGATTGCGTTCCCGGCTGTCGGGTGCGTTATCGGAGTCATACCGCGTGGACCAAGGCATCATCGCGAGTCTGCTGCAGCACCCCCTGGCCTCGGCCCTGGTCATCCTGGACCGGACCGGGCGCCCGCTCGCCGCCAATCCGGCCGCGCGCGAACATGGGTTGCCGGCTACCGTGGCGGCCTACGGCGAGCTGCTGGAAGACCTGCGGCTGCTGGCCGCCGATGGCGGCCTGGTGCCGTGCCAGCTGCCGGGTGGGCCCCGTGGACGCTTCGATGGCTGGATGCGCGCCGTGCACGACGCCGATGGCAACCTGCTGGCCTTCACCCTGAGCGTGCCCGAACCGGTGGCCGCCTACGCGGGCAGCCGCTGGGAAGTGGCGCTGGACCACGCCGGACACGGCTTGTGGGACTGGGACCTGCCCAGCGACGCGGTGACCCGTTCGCAGCGCTGGCATGACGTGCCGGCCGGCATGGACGAACGCGCGGCGGCGGACGCCGGCCAGGCGTTGCTGGCGCCTGTGCATCCCGATGACCAGGCCGCGGTGCGCGCGGCGCTGGACGCGCACCTGCGCGGCGAAGGCGAGGTGTACACCGCCCAGTACCGCCTGCGCCATCCCGAAGGCGAGTGGCGCTGGGTGCTCGATCGCGGCCGCGTGGTCGCCCGAACCGTCGACGGACAGCCGCTGCGCATGGTCGGCACCCACACCGACATCCAGGCACAGAAACAGATGGAAGCCCTGCTGCTGGAACAGCAGGTACACCTGCGCGAGGCGCAGCGCATCGCCAGCATGGGCAGCTGGTCGTGGGACCCGGACAGCCGCCAGTTCTGGTGGTCGCCGGAGTTCCGGGCGCTGCTCGGCGTGGGCGATGCCCCGTTGAGCAGTCGCCGGCACTGGCTGCGCCTGCTGGAACCGCGTTCGCGCGGCCTGCTGCGGCAGGCTTGGCGGCGCATGCTGCGCGATGGCAAGCCCAGCACGCTGGCGCTGGAGCTGCCGCGCGGGAACGACAGCGCGCTGCACCTGCGATTGTGGATGCAGCCGCTGCTGGGCCCGGACGGGCGCATCCAGCGCCTGCTTGGCCAGGTCCAGAACATCACCGAACAGCACCAGACCGATGCGCTCATCCGCTGGCGGACCGAGCTGCTGAACCGGGTCTCGGCGCTGGGCAGGATCGGCGGTTGCGAGATCGACGTGGCCACCCGCCACATGCAGTGGACCGAGGAGTGCTACCGCATCCACGGGCTGCGCAAGGAACCGATCACCCTGGACCAGGCGCTGGCGCTGTACACGCAGGATTCGCGCGATGCCTTCGAGGCCGCACTGGCGCGCATTGCCGCCGGCGGCCTGCCCGAACAGCTGGACCTGTGCTTCTACCGCCAGTCCGGGCTGCGCGTCTGGGTGCAGGTGCTGGTCGAGCTGGACCATCGCGACGGCCTGCCAACCCGCTTCGTGGTGCTGTTCCGTGACATCACCCGCGAACGCGAAGCCAACGAGCGGATCGAGCTGCTGGCCCATTATGACCTGCTCACCGGCCTGCCCAACCGCATGCTGCTGCGCGAGCAGACCGCCGACGCCATCGAGGAAGCGCGCGATCGCGGCGCGCCGTTGGCGATGCTGTTCATCGACCTGGATGGTTTCAAGACCATCAACGACACCTTCGGCCACGCCACCGGCGATGCGCTGCTCAAGGCAGCGGCGGCGCGGCTGCACCAGAACCTGCGCAACGCCGACCTGTTCGGGCGCTTCAGCGGCGATGAGTTCATCGTGGTGCTGCGCGACCTGGCCGACCCGGAAGATGCCGGGCACGTGGCGCGCAAGCTGATCGCATCGCTGGCCGAGCCGCTGCAGCGCGGTGACACCACCTTGAAGGTGGGCGCCAGCGTGGGCATTGCGATGCTCGACGAAGGACGCACCGATTTCGATTCCCTGCTGCGCGCGGCCGATGCGGCCATGTATGCCGCCAAGGAAGCGGGCCGCAATACCTACCAGTACTACAGCCAGGACGCGTTGCTGCGCATCCAGCGCAAGCTGGAGATCGAGCACGCGCTGCTGGGCGCCATCGAGCGCGAAGAGTTCAGCCTGGCCTACCAGCCGCTGCTGCATGCCGCGCAGGACCAGCCGCCGGCCATCGAGGCGCTGCTGCGCTGGCACCGCCCGGGGATTGGCTACTGCAGTCCGGCCGAGTTCATTCCCATTGCCGAGAAGTGCGGCGAGATCGTGCGCATCGGCGACTGGGTGCTGGCCGAGGCCTGCCGCCAGGCGGCCGCCTGGGACCGGGCAGGGCTGGTGTTCGACCGGATCGCGGTGAACGTGTCGGCCGTGCAGCTGCGCGACCGCGGCTTTGCCGAGCGGGTGATCGACATCTGCCACGCCCATGGCTGGGCACCGCAGCGGCTGGAGCTGGAGCTGACCGAATCGGCGCTGATCCGTGACACCGACGTGCTGCGGCATTGTTTTGATGTGCTGGAGCGGCACGGCGTGCCGCTGGCGGTGGACGATTTCGGTACCGGCTTCTCCAACCTGCACTACCTCAACCGTTTCCCGGTGGGCCGCCTGAAGATCGACCGCAGCTTCGTGCAGGGCATGCTCCACGATGCCGGTACCGCCGAGGTCACCCAGGCCATCGTGCACCTGGGCCACGCCCTGGGCATGAAAGTGGTGGCCGAAGGCGTGGAAACCGAGCAGGAAGAAGCGATGCTGCGCCGCCAGGGCTGCGATGAGATCCAGGGCTACCTGTATTCGCGCCCGCTGACCCCGCGTGACCTGGCCCAGTGGCTGAAGCACGGTGGGGGGCAGGTGGCGGCGATTCCCGCCGCGGCTGGTGACGCGTTGCGGATTCCGGTTGCGCCCTGACGGTGCGAGGGCCGGCCAACGGCCGGCGCTACCGGTGTCCGGTGCCCGTTGATGATCCCGATACCGTCGTGTCCATGACCGTTGACGAGCCTGTGGTGGGTTGATTCCGATCCACGGATTGTTACGGGCCCATCGGGACCCGTATCAACCAACCGTGTCGCCGCTCAATCCCAGGTCCCACGCCAATCCCGCCAATGCGGGATCCAGCGGCGTTGCCGCCGGTGCGGTCGCCATCATTCCCGCCAGTTCCCGTTGCGCCTGCTGTTCCAGCGCCGCCAACAGCGCACGCCCGCTCTTCGGCACTACGGGCGCCAGAGCAGGGGGCATGACGTCGCCCGCAGCGTCGGGCGACGCGCCGTTACCGGCAGGAATCAATTGGGAGGGGGCGGCGTTCAACAGCATGCGGCATTCTTCAGCAGAAGGGTCAGGGCGCTACACGCACGAAAGCCCCGGCAATGCCGGGGCCCTCGTGGAATGCCGTTACCGGCACGAATGGCGGGTCAGAACAGTTCAACCGCACCGGCTGCCATGCTCTGCTGGCTCACCGGCTTGTGCGGCGGGCGTTCCCATTCGCTGCGCATTTCGCGCAGGCGGTTGCCGGTACGCTGCAGCGCGGTGGCCACTTCGGCATCGAACACGCCGCCGTTACGGTGCAGCAGCTCCTGCAGGCCGACCGCTTCACGGTTGATCGAGGTCAGGCGGTCCAGGTGGGTGTGCACGCCGCCCAGGGCCTGGGTGGCGATGTCTTCGAACTGCAGGGCGCGCACGGCTTCGGCCACGCTGCTGTCGATGGCACGGCCGCACTCGGAGATCTCGCGCATGCCTTCGCCCAGCGACGCATTGATCTGCGCCACGTTGTCGAGCATGGCCGCCGCTTCGTGACGCGCTTCGCGGGAGCGGTCCATGTCCCGAGAGGCCATGTTGGACACCGTCTCGCGGACCTTGGCGATGGCGTCCTTGGAGCTGTGCGCCAGCTTGCGGATCTGCTCGTTGAAGGTGGTGGAACGCTCGGAGAGGTTGCGTACCTCGTCGGCCACCACTGCGAAGCCGCGACCGGCTTCACCGGCACGGGCTGCTTCGATGGCCGCGTTCAGCGCCAGCAGGTTGGTCTGGTCGGCGATCGACTTGACGTCTTCCAGCAGCGCGAAGATGCCATCCAGGTGCTGCGCCATCTGGTCGATGTGCTGCACGGTGTTGCTGCTCTGGCCGCTGACCTGTTCCAGCGCTTCCACCAGCTGTTCCATGCGGTGGCTGGCGTGCTGGGCGAAACGGGCCACGTCGACGCCGGCGCCGCCGTCTTCACCGGCGCGGTCGACGATCCGGGCCAGTGCCTGGCTCTGCTGGCGGGACTTGCGGTTCATGGCATCGAAGCTGCCACCCAGGCCGGCCACGGCCTGGCGGATCAGGTCACGGGCGCGTTCGATTTCGCCACGCGAACCGTCGATTTCGTTGCCGACGAACGAGCGCAGCTCGGTCAGCAGCTGGTCCTGTTCCCGCATCATGCGGGCATGCTCGGGCGAGCGCTGGGTCTGGGCGCGGGCGGTCCACCACGCGAACCCCAGCCAGCTGAGCGTCATCGTGGTCAGGATCGCCCAGCGCAGGGCGGCCGGCCATTCAAAGCCGATGGCGAAGGGAAGCAGCAGGGTCAGGACCAGGGGGGCGGCCAGACTAGTGAAGAGGCGTGAGTACATGGACGTTCTCGGGGAGGTGCACGGATGATGTATCGGCCGTACCCCCGTTTGCTTTAGGCATGGCGCACTTTTTTGTGCGCCGGCAGGTGACGACCGTTGGTCGTCACTCCTTTCCGTCAGCGAAGCTGACGGTCCACAGCGTCAATCATCGCCTTGCGCGAGATCAGGAAATCCCAGTACTGGCCGCCGGTCTGGCGCCACAGCACCGCCGAACGCACCGCCGCCAGCAGCAGCGCGCGGATCTCGGCCACCACCCCGGCCTGGCCCAGGTAGTGCGGGTTGCCCTGGACCATCACCCGCGGTTTGAGGTGGCTGATGGTGTCGGCATACATTCCGCCCAGGCTGGACAGCACGTCCGGGTGGGCACTGTCGTTCAGCTCGGCGGCCTGGCGCTGGGCACGGGCGATGCCCTGGCTGACCTGCTCGACCACGGCGTCCTCGCGCACGAAGCGGCGCTCCAGCTGCAGCACGGCCAATGCCAGCCGCGGCAGGATCTCGTCCTGGCCCTGGTTGCGGAAATAGTTGTGCAGCAGGCGCAGGCCCGGGGCCAGGTTGGCGGCGCTGCCGTAGATGGCCTGCGGGCTGTCAGCGTCGATCCGGAACACGCTGTCGATGGCGGTGCGGACCACGCTGGCCTCGGAATGGCCGGTTTCGGCGATGCGGCGCACCTGCTGCAGCGCCTGGGCGATGCCAGCCAGGGCAAGGACGCGGTCGTCGACGGAAAAACTCATGCAGCAGATACCTCGAAGGGGGAAGGGGCGGTGCGCAGGCGCTGCTCCAGCGGCGCATCGGTGGCGGCGATCACCGCGCCACCCAGGCAGACCTCGTCGTCATACAACACCAGGGATTGCCCGGGGGTGACGGCACGCTGCGGCCGCGCGAAACGCACGTCCACGCTGCCATCGTCGCGCACCCGCACCGTGCAGGGCTCGTCCGGCTGGCGGTAGCGGGTCTGCGCGGTGCACTCGAATTCGCGCGCAGGCGGTGCGCCGGCGATCCAGTGGGCAGTTTCCGAATGCAGGCGGGTCGACTGCAGCCACGGGCTTTCACGGTCCTGGTCCACGTACAGCACGTTGCTGGCCACGTCCTTGCCCACCACGTACCACGGGGCCGCCGGGCGGCCCCGCACGCCGCCGATGTTCAGGCCTTCGCGCTGGCCGAGGGTGAAATAGAACACCCCGGGGTGCTCGGCGATGCGGTTGCCGTCCGGGTCCTGGATCTCACCGGTACGCGCCGGCAGGTAACGGCCCAGGAACTCGCGGAAGTCCCGCTCGCCGATGAAGCAGATGCCGGTGGAGTCCTTCTTGGCGTGGGTCGGCAGGCGCGCATCGCGGGCAATGCGGCGCAGGTCGTTCTTCTGCAGGTCGCCGATCGGGAACAGGGTGGCGGCCAGCTGGGCCTGGCCCAGCTGGTGCAGGAAGTAACTCTGGTCCTTGCTGCGGTCGGCACCGCGCAGCAGTGCCCAGCGCCCGCCCACCTGGGCCACCCGGGCGTAGTGGCCGGTGGCGATGCGTTCGGCGCCCAGCTCGCGGGCCGCGTCCAGGAAGTGCTTGAACTTCACTTCGCGGTTGCACAGCACGTCCGGGTTGGGGGTGCGCCCGGCCGCGTATTCGGCCAGGAAGTGTTCGAACACGCCCTGCCAGTATTCGCTGGAGAAGTCGCGGAAGTGGAACGGAATGTCGAGCAGGCCGCACACGGCGACCGCATCGCGGCGGTCGTCTTCGGCGCGGCAATCGCCGCTGCCGTCGTCGGCCCAGTTCTGCATGAACAGCCCGGCCACCGGCTCGCCCTGCTGGACCAGCCGCCAGGCGGCCACGGACGAATCCACGCCGCCGGAAACGCCGACCATGATGCGCGGGGTGCTCATGCAACCTCCTTCACGATCGACAGCGGGTGGCGCTGGCCGGCCAGGAAGTCGGCAACGACCTCCCAGACCAGCGGACTGCGCAGCCGCGAGGGCTCGGCCAGCAGCTCGGCCGGGTCCAGCCACAGCGCGCGCAGGATGCCGGTGTCCAGCGGTCGGGCCGGGTCATGCGAGATCGGCTCGGCCGCGTAGGCGAAGCGCAGGAACGGCGTGCCGTCGGGCGCGGTCCACTGGTAGGTGCCGATGAAGGCGGTCAGCCGCACCGTGTAGCCCGATTCTTCCAGCGTCTCGCGCACGGCGGCGGCGGCCAGGCTTTCGCCCGGCTCCAGGTGCCCGGCCGGCTGGTTGAGCACCGCACGGCCGTCGATGGCTTCTTCCACCAGCAACAGGCGCCCGTCCCGCGCCACCACGGTGGCCACGGTCACGTGCGGCGCCCAGCGCAGGTCCTGCACTTCGTTCACGTCAGTATTCGTCCGTTCCAGTCAGTTCAAGTTCCATCGCATCGGCGGTGTTCATCGCCGCCTCGATGGCCTCGCTCAGGGCGTCCGCGCTGGCGTTGGCATCCACCTTCACCACGAACATGGCCAGCTGCTCCTGCTTCACCCAGCCGCCCAGCTTGGCGTCCTGGGAGTCTTCCAGCAGGCGGTTGGCCACCGCGGCGGAGAACTGCTTGCCCGGCGCGTTGTAGCCCGGCGACCAGATCTCGCGGATGCGGTGCTTGCCGTACTCTTCCACGGCCGAGCGCACGAACACCAGCTGGGTGCGGTCGCCTTCGACGTCGAACACCAGCTTGTAGTCGCCGTCCTCGTCGACCTCGTAGGGGTACTTCAGCGTATCCAGCACGCGGCCGACGGCCTTGTCGGGCGTTGCGGCCTGGGCCCCGAACACGGTGGCGGTCAGCAGCAGCGCGGTGGCGATCCTTTTCATGAAATCCCTGTGAAAGTATGTATCCATGAGTGGATTGTGACGGGGGCAGGGGGCCAACGTCCAATCCGGCCGGTGCGGCGTCTATAATGTCCGGATGCCCCGCGAGCCCTCCCAAGAACCCCATCACGACCACGGCGTAGCGCTGGAACCAGCCCGCCCGGAGGTCGCGCCGCCGCCGTTCTACCAGGTGATGCTGCTGAACGACGACTACACCCCGATGGACTTCGTGGTGACCGTGCTGCAGCACTTCTTCTCGATGGATCTGGAAAAAGCCACCCAGGTGATGCTCAACGTGCACACCCGTGGCCGTGGCGTGTGCGGTGTGTTCACCCGCGAGGTCGCCGAATCGAAGGTGGCCCAGGTCAATGAGTTCTCGCGCATGAACCAGCATCCGCTGCTGTGCACGATGGAAAAAGCCGGATAACACGGCCCTCCCGGCGCCCTGGTTGATTGATCCAGATCCCAATGGGCCCATGACAATTCGTAGCGCCGGCCGTTGGCCGGCCCACGCATGGCCGTTCCCGGCCCCCATGCCCGTCCATGAGGGAAAGAGCGCCGGGGGCCGCCAAGGGTCGGGGGCGCCTTGCAATGGGTCGATGACGTCGCCATCACGGGTCGGCAGCCAATGCTGGCGGTGTCTGGGGCATGATCGCGCAAGTGATAACGCCATCTGAACGCACCGATCCAGTAGGGTGATGGAAATTGTGCAGGTAGGCCGCATATTGTTCTCAACTGCCGCCGGAGTAGAACATGTTCAGTAAAGACCTCGAACACACCATCGGTCAGTGCTACAAGCGCGCCCGTGAGGCCCGCCATGAGTTCATGACGGTGGAACACCTGCTGCTGGCACTGCTCGACAACCCGTCCGCCCAGGCCGTGCTCAAGGCATGCGGGGCCGACGCCGACCGCCTGCGCCAGGAGCTGGAGCAGGCCATCGAGGCCTCCGTCTCGCGCCTGGCCGAAGATGACGGCCGCGACACCCAGCCCACTCTGGGCTTCCAGCGCGTGCTGCAGCGGGCCGTGTACCACGTGCAGTCCTCGGGCAAGAAGGAGGTCACCGGCGCCAACGTGCTGGTGGCGATCTTCGGCGAAAAGGACTCCCATGCGGTCTATTACCTCAACCAGCAGGACGTGACCCGGCTGGATATCGTCAATTACCTCTCCCATGGCATCGCCAAGCTGGGCGAGGAGGGCGAAGTGCCGCCGTCGTCGGACGCTGAAGGGCGCGCCGAGGGTGGCGATGGCGAAGGCAAGGGCGATGCCCTGGCCGAGTTCGCCAGCAACCTCAACGAAGCGGCGCGCAACGGCCGGATCGACCCGCTGGTCGGCCGCCGCGACGAAATCGAGCGCACCATCCAGGTGCTGTGCCGCCGCCGCAAGAACAACCCGCTCTACGTGGGCGAGGCCGGCGTGGGCAAGACCGCCATTGCCGAAGGCCTGGCCAAGCGCATCGTGGAAGGTACGGTGCCCGACGTGCTGGCCGATGCGGTCATCTACTCGCTCGACCTGGGCGCGCTGGTGGCCGGCACCAAGTACCGCGGCGATTTCGAGAAGCGCCTGAAGGGCGTGCTGACCGCGCTGAAGAAGATGCCCAACGCGGTGCTGTTCATCGACGAGATCCACACCATCATCGGTGCCGGGTCGGCGTCGGGCGGCACCATGGACGCCTCCAACCTGATCAAGCCGGCCCTGGCCTCCGGTGAGCTGCGCTGCATCGGCTCCACCACCTTCCAGGAATACCGCGGCATCTTCGAGAAGGACCGTGCGCTGGCCCGGCGCTTCCAGAAGATCGACATCGTCGAGCCGACCGTCGGCGAAACCTACGAGATCCTGCAGGGCCTCAAGCCCAAGTACGAGGCGCACCACGGCGTGACCTATGCCGATGACGCGCTGCAGGCGGCGGTGGACCTGTCGGTGAAGCACATCGGCGACCGCCTGCTGCCGGACAAGGCCATCGACGTGATCGATGAAGCCGGTGCCCGCCAGCGCCTGCTGCCCGAGGGCGAGCGCAAGGAACTGATCGACATCGAGGAAATCGAAACGATCGTGGCCAAGATGGCGCGCATTCCGGCCAAGCAGGTCAGCGCCACCGACAAGGACGTGCTGCAGCACCTGGAGCGCAACCTGAAGATGGTGATCTTCGGCCAGGACCCGGCCATCGAGACCCTGTCCTCGGCGATCAAGCTGGCCCGTTCGGGCCTGGCCAATCCGGAAAAGCCGATCGGCAACTTCCTGTTCGCCGGCCCCACCGGCGTGGGCAAGACCGAGGTGACCAAGCAGCTGGCCCTGCAGCTGGGCATCGAGCTGGTGCGCTTTGACATGAGCGAGTACATGGAGCCGCATTCGATCAGCCGCCTGATCGGTGCGCCCCCGGGCTATGTCGGCTTCGACCAGGGTGGCCTGCTCACCGAAAAGATCGTCAAGACCCCGCACTGCGTGCTGTTGCTGGACGAGGTGGAAAAGGCCCACCCGGACATCTTCAACATCCTGCTGCAGGTCATGGACCGTGGCGTGCTCACCGACACCAACGGGCGCGAAGCCAACTTCAAGAACGTGGTGCTGGTGATGACCACCAACGCCGGCGCGGCGCAGGCCTCGCGGCGGTCGATCGGCTTCACCCGGCAGGACCACGCCACCGACGCGATGGAGATCATCCGCAAGAGCTTCACGCCGGAATTCCGCAACCGCCTCGATGCGGTGGTGCAGTTCCAGCCGCTGGGCTTCGAGCACATCCTGCGCGTGGTGGACAAGTTCCTGATCGAGCTGGAAATGCTGCTGCAGGAAAAGCACGTCAGCCTGTCGGCCACCCCGACCGCGCGCGACTGGCTGGCCCGCCACGGCTTCGACCCGCTGATGGGTGCCCGGCCGATGGCGCGGGTGATCCAGGACAAGGTCAAGCGGCCGCTGGCCGACGAGCTGCTGTTCGGCAAGCTGGTCAATGGCGGCCGGGTCAGCATCGACGTGCGCGACGACGAGCTGTTCGTCGAAGCGCAGGCCGAGCCGGAGCGGCTGCTGCCGGCAACGGTCGAATGACCGGTAGGCCACGACCGTTGGCCGTGGCTCCTTGAACGCAAAAACGCCCCGGATGGGGCGTTTTTGTTGGGTCCCGCTCAGCGCTTGGCGCGGGATGCGAACGCCTCTGCGCTGATCGGCTCAAGCCGGGCAACATCGCAGCTGCCGGTGTCGGTGCGCAGCTTGCTGGCGCGTGCCCCGCACAGCTGGCCCTCGTTGCTGGGGGTGGCAAACTCCAGCTTTCGCGAGAAGCTGGCCTGGCTGCAGCTGTTCTGGAAATGGACGATGTAGTGATCGGTGCCGTTGCGCAGCAGGATGCTGCGATCGGCGCCCTTGCGGACCAGCTGCTGGTCGCTGGACAGGGTGATGCAATCGGAGGCCGCCGGGGTGGCGGCAGCTGGCGCAGTCTGCGCCGATGCCGTAGCGGCTGCGCTGGAAACAACCAACAGGCAAAGCGCGATCAGGGTCTTCATGGCGGGGGCCAGTGGGTCACGATCCGGAGTGGACCGTAGACCACAGTGCCTGCGTTCGGTCGGTGGCGAATCTGCATCAAGGCAGGCTGACTGATGTCAGGGTGCCGTGGGGCAGGGTGACTGCCGGCAGGGTGGGCGCAGCTGAATGGCGCCCACGCAAAAAGGCCAGCGCAGGGCCGGCCTTTGATCGCGTCTTCCGGAGAAGCCGCCCTGCCGCTTACTTCATGCGGTAGGTAATGCGACCCTTGGTCAGGTCGTAGGGCGTCATTTCAACCTTGACACGGTCGCCCGTCAGGATGCGGATGTAGTTCTTGCGCATGCGGCCGGAGATGTGGGCGATGATTTCATGCCCATTTTCCAGTCGAACGCGGAAAGTGGTGTTCGGCAGCGTCTCGCTGACGGTGCCTTCGAACTCGATGGAGTCGTCTTTCGACATGTAGTCCTGTGCAGTTCTATAAACGGCCGAGCTGGCCTTAAGAGCGGGCATTTTACGCGCATCTCCCCCGGGATGCAAAGATTGCGTTAACCGTCCGCCTCAGGCCAATGATGCGGCGGAAACGTCGCCAAACCGCTCCGTCCACCCGCCAGCCGGCGCTGCGGCCTGCACCTGCTCCCGCACCACCCCCAGGAACCGCTCCCGCGGCCAATGCTCGGCGCCCATCCGCAGCAGGTGGTCGTTTTCCACCTGTGCATCGATCAGTGGCCACCCCCACGACGACAGCCGGTGGGCCAACCCGGCCAGCGCCACCTTGGAGCCGCCGCTGGCCGCGCTGAACATGCTTTCGCCGAAGAACATCCGGCCGATGGCCACCCCGTAGATCCCGCCCACCAGCCGGTCGCCGTCCAGCACCTCGATCGAGTGGGCGAAGCCGAGGGCATGCAGCGCCACATAGGCCTCGATCATGTCCCGGGTAATCCAGGTCCCGTCCTGCCCCGGGCGCGGGCTGGCCGCGCAGGCCTCGATCACCTCGCGGAAGCGTGTATCGGCACGCAGCACCCAGCTGCTGGCGCGCAGGCTGCGGCGGAAGCGCGAGGACAGGTGGACGCCCTCGGTGCGGAACACCATGCGCGGGTCCGGCGACCACCACAGCAGCGGCTGGCCCTGCGAGAACCACGGAAAGATGCCGCCGGCGTAGGCATTGAGCAGGCGCGCCGGCGAGAGGTCGCCGCCGAGTGCCAGCAGGCCATCGGGATCGCGCAGCGCGGTTTCGGCCGGCGGGAAGGGGGCGTCCGGCCGGTCGTCCAGTCGCCAGGGCAGGTGCCGGGTCATGGGGACTCGATGGCTTTGAAGGGGGTGTGCTCGGCCAGCAGCTGCGCATAGCGCTGCACTTCCTCGCGCTCCTGCGCGCACCAGCCTGCGAGGGCGGCGGCGAACGCGGGCTCGGCCAGCCAGTGCCGGCTGCGTACCGGGTGTGGCAGGAAGCCACGCGCCAGCTTGTGCTCACCCTGCGCGCCGGGCTCGAAACGGGTGAGCCCTTCGCGCAGGCAGTACTCGATACCCTGGTAGTAGCAGGTTTCAAAGTGCAGGCCGGGCAGGGTGGCGCCGCCCCAGTAGCGCCCGTACAGGGTATCGCTACCGCGCAGGCACAGCGCGCCGGCGATCGGCTGGCCCTCCAGCATGGCCAGGAAGATCACCAGCTGGCGCGGCATCGCCGTGGCCAGGTGCTGCAGGAAGGGCAGGGTCAGTGCTGGCGAATTGCCGTACTCACTGAAGGTCTGCAGGTAGAAGTCGTGCATGGCCTGCAGGTCGGCGTCGGTGGCTTCATCGCCGTGCACGATCCGGTAGCTCACTCCGGTGCGGGCCAGCTTGGCGCGCTCCTGGCGGATGTTCTTGCGGTGCTTGTGGTCCATCGCCGCCAGGAAGCTGCTGAAGTCGGTCCAGTTGCCCGGGTTGTGCCACTGGAACTGGATGTCTTCGCGCAGCAGCCAGTCCGGCCCGAACGCGGCGTCGTCTTCAGCCAGGTGGAAGTTCACGTGCGCCGACGACCAGCCCATGCGGGCGACTTCCGCGCGCAGGGTCTCCACCAGCGTACGTGCGGTCTCCGCATCCTTCGCCAGCAGACGCGGCCCGCTCACCGGCGAATACGGAACTGCGCCCAGCCACTTCGGGAAATACGCCAGCCCGTGGCGGGCATAGGCGTTGGCCCAGGCGTGATCGAACACGAACTCGCCATGCGAGTTGTCCTTCAGGTAACCCGGTACCGCCCCGATCAGCTGGCCGCTCTCCCACAGGGTGAAGTGGCGTGGCCGCCAGCCCCATTCCGCACGCAGGCAGCCATGTTCCTCCAGCCCCTGCAGGAACGCGTAGCTGACGAACGGGTTGCGGCCGTCGTGCAGTGCATCCCAGTTGGCGGCGGGCAGGTCGGTGAGGCGATGAAGGAAGCGTATATCGGGCATGGCTGAAGGATAGGGCAGGCCGATGGAAAACGGGGTGTTTTAGGTGGCGTTGATCGGCTTGCGGTAACCGATAAGAAAGTCGTTCAGTAAACGCCGGGAAGCGTGCGTTGGCGCGCGTTCGTGCGGCCTTGAAGGGAGGAGATTTCGCTGGCGCATCCGGAGATGCGTCAACTATCTTCAAGGAGAAACGGAAATGGTAAGTAAGGGCCTACAGTTGTTCGCGGTGGGTTGCGGGATTCTGCTTGCTGCTGGTGTCATTGATTCACAGGCTGCGCCCGTGCCTGGCGGCAATGGCCACCCAATCGAATCGAAAGATGAGGCTGCGCAGACTACGTGGTACGTCGATGCCGAGCTGATCCACCTGCTGGAGAAGGAAGCCTCCAAGGGCGTTTCGAACTACCTGCAGAGCAGGGATGTACTGCGCACGGTTGATGTAAAAGTCACCATCGACATGAACAAGAAGACGGTGCTGGCAGACTTTGGCAAGGGCTTTCTTCCGGGAGCCGGCGAAGGGTACGCAGAGACGTTCCTGCACGAACTTGCCGTGACGCTTCGTGTTTACGCAGAGAAGGCTGGGCTTCC
>NZ_JAGXKC010000090.1:0-4467 GCF_019091045.1 Stenotrophomonas sp. GbtcB23
ACCGTCACCCTGCGCGGTGACAACATCGCCCAGGAATTCGTGGCGCTGATCGACGGGTACGTCGAACGCAAGTATGTCCGGAGCGTCGGATAAGCCCGCCGGGCTGGCCGCGCCGGAGAACCGCCAGGACGGCACCCGCTTCGTCATCGCCGGGCGTGTCAGCGCCCAGGACAGCATCAATCAGGTTGGCCAAGAGATCACCCGGCGCAATATGAACATCCAGCCGACGCTGACCACGCGGCCCGGCCTGCCGGTGCGGATCATCGTCAACCGGGATCTGGTGCTGCGGCCCTACCAGCCCCTGTTCTTCAATCGGGGAGCTTCGCAATGAACGCGACCAAGAAACTGCGGCTTGGGCCGCTGCCCAAGACCGAGAACGTCAAGCTTACCTTCGCGTGCCCGGCCGGCCTGAAAGCCGACCTCGACCGCTACGCCGCGCTGCACGCGCAGGTGTATGGCGAGGCGGTCGATGCAGAGAAGTTGATCCCGCACATGCTGGAGGCGTTCATGGCGGGGGATCGTGGTTTCAAGAGGGGAGGGCAGGCAACGCCGAAGCCACCGGCGAAGTGAGGCTTGGAGGAAGACCGCTGTGCTTGTCTGCGCTATCCTAGAGGGTGATTGACGATGGAGTTGCCAGAGTCGTCGCCCCTCAAATCCCTCCATCTTCCGCACCAGACAAAGCTCTTGTCGGATGACGGTAAAAGCGACGGTAATGGCCCATGTCGATCATCGCAAATCCCTTTAACCACGCGGGCTTGCGTGGCCTGTTGATGATCGAGTGGGAGTAACCACCCGGTAGAGCGGGGCTCTGCCCCGCTGCGCCCTGCCGAAACGGGTCATGGCCCATCGGCGCGCATCGCTGCATCCAGACAGTCGAGCGCTTCGACAAAGCGGATGGTGTCGATCAAGCGGGCCATCGGCGCCAACGCTGCAGCCAATGGATTGCCTTCTGCGTGCAGTTGATGCGTGAGGCGTTCGAATACCTCCTGGGCGTCGGCATCGTTCTCCGACAGCAGCGCGCGCAGGCGCGTCAGCAGCAGCGCCGCGGCTGGCCCGGGAGCGGCCGTTGGCACGCCAGTCACGGAAGCGTCGGCCGCTGTCTGGCGTTCATCGATGCCCGCCGATGCAATCGCGTCAAGTACCGGCTGCAGCCGCCCCGCCGTCTCGGCAAGGAGGGCTTCCAGGCTGTCCGTGTCGGCGCGGTCGAGGCATGCCCTTTCCAGCCTGGCCGCCGCTTCCGCAACGCCAGTGGCACCCACGGTTCCGGCCGTCCCTCGAAGCGTGTGGGCACGGCGCATCGTGGCTTCGGCATCGCCCTCGCGCAGGGCCCGGGTGAAATCGCCCAGAAAGCTCATGTTCTCGGTCCGGAACAGGCCCAGCAGGCGCCGGTAGAACTTCACATCGTTATCGACGCCGGCCAGGCTCCGGGCGACATCAATGCCCGTGATGGCGGGGAACGCGGAAGCGGGTGGGTCGCTGACGCGTACCGCGGACGCCGCACTGGAGGCGCGGTCGGTGCCGATCCACTTTGCCATGCAGGCAAACATGGCCTCCATGCGCAGGGGCTTGGCGATATGGTCGACCATTCCAGCGGCCAGGACCTTTTCGCGGTCGCCTGCCATCGCATTGGCGGTCATGGCGATGATGGGAAGGTGCTGGAACCGCGGCTGGGCGCGCAGGCGACGGGTCGCCTCGTAGCCGTCCATCACCGGCATCTGGCAGTCCATCAGCACGCCATCAAAGGTGGATTCGCGCGACAGGATGTCCAATGCTTCCTGCCCGTTGACCGCCAACGTGACCTCGATGCCGGCCTGACCAAGGAATTCGCGCGCAACCTCCTGGTTCAGTTCATTGTCCTCGACCAGCAGCACACGCGAACCCCGCAGCTGCTCGAACCGCGTTGAACCGGCTGACGCCTTGAGTTCAATGCGGTCATCGCCCACGGTGCCCGTGCCGAGTGCCTGGCCGATCGACTCAAGCAGGGTTGACGGCGTAACCGGCTTGGTCAGCACACCCTTCAGGCGCGCCCCGGTGGTCGCCGCTTCGGCAATCGCTTCGTCCCGCCCGAAGGCGGTCACCATGATGACTGCCGGTGCCTCGCCCTCGCTGAGCGACTGCAGCCTGCGGACGACTTCCACGCCGTCCATCGCCGGCATTTTCCAGTCCATCAGTACCAGGTCGTAGGCAAGCTGCTTTGCGTAGGCCTGGCGCACCATGCGCAGCCCCTGCGTGCCGTTGCGCGCGGTATCCACCTCCAGCCCGAACTGCCTGGCCATCGTCGACAGGATCTCGCGCGCCGCCGCGTTGTCGTCGACCACGAGTACGCGCAGCCCCTGCAGTTCCTCCGCCCGGAACATGCGGCGCGGGGCAGGGTCCGCCTGCAGGCCAAAGTGCGCATGGAAGTGGAAGGTGGAGCCTTGGTCCGGCATGCTGTCCACCCAGATCCGGCCACCCATCAGCTCCACCAGGGTGCGCGAGATCGCCAGCCCCAGCCCGGTGCCGCCGTACCGGCGCGTTGTCGAACCGTCGGCCTGGCTGAAGGACTGGAACATGCGGGCGCATTGCTCCGGGGTCATCCCGATGCCGGTGTCCTTCACCCAGAAGTGCAGCGCGATACCGTCCTCGGTGCGGGCCGCGGTTTCAATGCCCAGGATCACTTCGCCACGCTCGGTGAACTTGAGCGCGTTGCTGCACAGGTTCAGCAGCACCTGGCCAAGACGAAGCGCGTCGCCGACCAGCGCCGTAGGGACGTCCACAGCGCAGCTGAACAGAAGTTCGAGCCCTTTATCCTCCGCCTTCATCGACACCAGATTGGCTACGTGGTCGAGTACGTCCTCCAGCCGGAAGTCGAGGCGCTCCATCCCCATCTTGCCGGCCTCGATCTTGGAGAAGTCCAGGATGTCGTTGATGATGCCCAGCAGCGCTTCGGCAGAGCGGTTCACCTTTTCGATGTAGTTTCGCTGCCGTGGCGCGAGTTCGGTCTGCAGCGCAAGGTGGGACATGCCGATGATGGCGTTCATCGGCGTACGTATCTCGTGGCTCATGTTTGCCAGGAATTCGCTCTTGGCGCGGGTCGCTTCTTCGGCTGCTTCCTTGGCCCGAAGCGTCTCATCCTCCAGCTGCCTGCGCTCGGTCACGTCCTGGTGGATGCCGACCAGGCGCACGGCGCGTCCGCCGTGGTCACGTTCGGTGGCGCGACCCAACGAGTGGATCCAGCGCCACGCGCCCGAACTGTCCCGCATGCGGAAATGGGCGTCGAAGTCGTCGGCCTCGGGGTCGTTGATGCAATGGTCGAACTGTCGATGGGCCCAGCAGGCGCAGGCGCGCGATCTTCGGTGCATCACCCTGCACATGCAGGCGCAGCGCCTGTGCTGTTACCGGCGCGGTGCCGGCCAGCCAGCTCTGCTGCCGGCTGCCGGCCTGCGGATCATGCGCGAGTTCGCTCCAGCGTCCCTGTGCATCCTGTACCTGAAGGCGCGCGCCGCCGTGTGCGCCTGCCCAGTCCACTGCCAACCCGGTGGTGGAGAGGGCCCTCGGCAGGGCGATCTCCAATACGTGGCTGCCGTCTTTCCCGGCGGGGATGGCCACGGCGCTGCCGCCTTGCCACACGGCCGCTGCCTGGGTCGCGTCCAAACCGGTAATGCGTGCTGTCGCGCGCGGGTCGAGCGGTTCAAGTTCGAAGATGGACACGCCCCAGTCCGATGTCCGCTCAGGACTGGCCAGCCGCAGGTAGCGGGCCTGGCGCGGCGCGAAATAGAGGGTTTCGATGCCGCCGAGCGAGTCGCGCATGGTGTAAGCGGTCTGCCACTGCCTCCCATCCAGTGAGGTCTGCAGGCTGTAGCCCTCCGGATTGGAGACGTCCCAGGTAAGGCGCGCGCCGCTGAGCGTGCTGGGTTTTCCCAGATCCACCTGGAACCAGTGGCCCGGGCTGAACGCTCCGCCGGTGACGGTCTTTGGATCGCCGTCGATGAGGTGGCTGACCCCCATGGCCGGGACTTGCTGGGAGGAACTGCTGGCACGCCACTGACCACGGTCAGGGAGATCCTGGGCCAGGCTGGCCGAAGCGAAGGCCAGGCCGAGTACCGGAAGCAGCGCGGCGCGACGAGCGATGTGCAAACCCATCAAAAAGTCCTTGCCTGATATGCCTCGCCAATGAGGCAGCGCCAACGCTATCAGGCGCTGTAATCGGTTACACGATGCGATGCAATATGGCAGTGGTTGTCAGTTGACAACTTTTGCCGGCGCCACCACACTGGAGCCTTCCGATGGCAAGACCGAAGCATCCAAAGCGGGAAGTTGACGCTGGCATCGCGCACGCCGAAGCGATGGGGTGGCGGGCATTGCGTCGCGTCGTGAACAACTGCGCGAAACGCAGGTGATCAATGTACGAGGAGCAGGATCATGGAGTACATCTTCACCCTCAAGTACCAGTTGCCACACGCCCATGGCGACCTGCAGGCGCTGGTT
>NZ_JAGXKC010000091.1:0-4334 GCF_019091045.1 Stenotrophomonas sp. GbtcB23
GGCGGGGTGCTGCCGCCGATGTTCACCGATGCGCCCCAGGTGGTGGCGCGGATCAATCGGGGCCTGGCGCGCATCCCGCCGCACGCCGGGCGCGTGTACACGGCGCTGGCGGTGGACACGCGGCAACTTGCCTTGCTGGAGGTAGGACAGACGCTGTACAGCGACAGCTTCCTGGTGGCCAGTGGTGACCGTGGCCGTGCGGTTGCAGCGGTGGCCAGGGCCGGGGACGGACCGCAGGGTGCGTCCACCGTGCTGACCCTGGAGATGCAGCACCATGCCCACCCGACGGGCTTGATTTCGCTGCAGGACGAAGCGCAGGTGCTGATCGGCAACAACGTCCTGTTCAAGGTCATCGGCAAATCGCCAGGCGAACTGCACCTGGAAGAACTCAGCCCGACCCGGCAGGCCATGGGGAAGCTGGGCGCGCAACCCCTGCATTCGGTACCCCTGCGGGGCACCTGAAAAAACGAAAAGGCGGGCATTGCCCGCCTTCCCGTATCACTTCACCGCAGGACAATCAGGTCAACGCAATCGACTTGTTCTTGCGCTCAGCCAGGCGCTTTTCCAGGTAGTGGATGTTCTGCCCACCGGCCTGGAAGCCCTTGTCCCGCATGATGCGCTGCTGCAGCGCCACGTTGGTCTTGATCCCGTCCACCACCATTTCGCTCAACGCCACGCGCATGCGCGCAATGGCCGTTTCCCGATCCGGCCCGTGCACGATCAGCTTGCCGATCATCGAGTCGTAGTTCGACGGCACGCGGTAGCCGGCATAGATGTGCGTATCCACGCGCACACCGGGACCACCGGGCGGATGGAACGCGGTGATCAGGCCCGGGCTCGGCACGAAGGTTTCGGCATCTTCGGCGTTGATGCGGCATTCGATCGCATGGCCGGTGAGCACCACATCGCTCTGCTTGATGCTGAGCTTGTGGCCGGCGGCGATCTTCAGCTGCTCCACCACCAGGTCGATGCCGGTCACCATTTCGGTTACCGGGTGCTCCACCTGGATGCGGGTGTTCATTTCGATGAAGTAGAAGCGGCCGTCTTCGTAGAGGAACTCGAAGGTGCCCGCGCCGCGGTAACCGATGCGCACGCACGCTTCGGTGCAGACCTTGCCGATCTCTTCGCGCTGTTCGGCGCTGATGCCCGGTGCCGGCGCTTCTTCCACCACCTTCTGGTGGCGGCGCTGCATGGAGCAGTCGCGCTCACCGAGGTGGATGGCGTTGCCCTGGCCATCGGCCAGCACCTGGATTTCCACGTGGCGCGGATTCTCCAGGAACTTCTCCATGTAGACCTCACCATTGCCGAACGCGGCCTTGGCCTCGCTCTTGGTGGTTTCAATGGAGGTCTTCAGCGAGGCCTCGGCATGCACCACGCGCATGCCGCGCCCGCCGCCACCACCAGCAGCCTTGATGATGACCGGATAGCCGATCTCACGGGCGATCTTGGTGTTGGCCACGATGTCCTCGCCCAGCGGGCCGCCCGAACCCGGCACGCACGGCACGCCGGCGGCCTTCATCGCGCGGATCGCTTCGACCTTGTCACCCATCATGCGGATGGTGTCGGCCTTGGGGCCGATGAAGATGAAGCCGGATTCTTCCACGCGCTCGGCGAAGTCGGCGTTTTCCGACAGGAAACCGTAACCCGGGTGGATGGCCTGGGCATCGGTGACTTCCGCCGCCGCGATCAGCGCCGGAATGTTGAGGTAGCTCTGCGGCGACGGCGCCGGACCGATGCAGACCGACTCGTCGGCCATGGCCACGTGCTTGAGGTTGCGGTCGACCGTGGAATGCACGGCCACCGTGCGGATGCCCAGGGTATGGCACGCGCGCAGGATGCGCAGCGCGATCTCCCCTCGGTTGGCAATAACGACTTTGTCGAGCATGGACGGATCCTTAGCCGATCACGAACAGCGGCTGGTCAAATTCGACCGGAAGGCCGTTTTCAGCCAGGATGGCCACGATGGTGCCGGAAGCATCGGCTTCGATCGGGTTGAACATCTTCATCGCTTCGATGATCGCCAGCGTTTCGCCGGCCTTGACCTGCTGGCCGATGGTGACGAAGGCCGGCTTGTCCGGTGCGGACGAGGTGTAGAACGTGCCGACCATCGGCGAGCGCAGCACGTGGCCTTCCGGCAGCGCCGCAGCCGGCTTGGCGGTACCGCCGGTGGAGGCTTCGGTCGGCGACTGCATCGGCATCGCCTGGGCGGCCGGCTGGGTCGGGGCCGGGGCCGGGGCCATCATCATCTGCGGCTGGGCCTGCACCATGCCGTAGCCCGACACCGGGGCGCGCGACAGGCGGACGGATTCTTCGCCTTCCTTGATTTCGATTTCGGCAAGGTTCGACTCTTCCAACAGGTCGATCAGCTTCTTGATTTTGCGGAGATCCATAGGGGCCTCTGGTGTTTGATGTCAGTGTGGTGGGAAGCGCGGAGCGCTCGGGTCAATGAGGTTTCAGGTGGCGGCCAGCCGCACCAGCGCCGCGTCCATCGCGTAGCGGTAGCTGTCGGCGCCAAATCCGCAGATCACGCCGACCGCCTTGTCGCTGAAGTAGCTGTGCTGGCGGAACGGTTCGCGGGCGTGCGGGTTGGACAGGTGGATTTCGATGAACGGCACATCCACCGCCGCCAGCGCATCGCGCAGGGCGACCGAGGTGTGGGTGAACGCAGCCGGATTGATCAGGATGAAGGTGGTACCGTCGGTACGGGCAGCCTGCACCCGGTCCACCAGCACGTGCTCGGCGTTGGACTGCAGGCTTTCCACCGCGTGCCCGGCGCCCTGCGCCTGGGCCAGCAGGGCCTGGTCGATCTGCGCCAGCGTGGTGTGCCCATACACGCCCGGCTCGCGCGTACCGAGCAGGTTGAGGTTGGGGCCATGCAGGACCAGCAGTTTCGCCATGGGTGCCACGCAACGAGAAAGGGCGGAGTCTGGCGGAACTGGTGGATCGTGTCCAGTTCGGCGAAGTTACGGGTGTTTCAAGCAGTCGTTTGAATCTCTGGCAGATCGCTTGGGGCGCGGGCGATGTCGCACCTCGACCGCCGCAGATGCCGCCTCAGCGTTCCGTTCATGGCACTGGTGTTCCGGGAGAGCGATATTACCTTTAGTAGGTAACGTCACTCTGGGAGCAGTCCCCATGCACAGCCTGATCGTAGTTGCCCACCCCGAACCCGGCTCACTCACCCACGCGGTGGCGAGCCGGATCGGCGACGCTATACTTGCCGCCAGCACCGGCAACACGGTGGAGATCGCCGACCTTGCTGCGGAGGGCTTCGACCCCCGCTTCAACCAGGCCGACAACGCCTTGTTCCGCCAAACCGCAGCGCCGCCGGAGGATGTGGCCGCCGAACATGCCCGGATGGATCGGGCGGACGCGCTGGTGCTGGTCTATCCACTGTACTGGTGGTCATTCCCGGCGCTGCTCAAAGGCTGGATCGACCGCGTGTTCACCCAGGGCTGGGCCTATGCCGAGAGTCCGGATGGCAAGGTGGTCAAGAAGCTGCAGCGCCTGCAGGTGCACCTCGTGGGACTGGGGGGCGCGGACGCGGCCATGATCGAGCGGCGTGGCTACGGCACCGCGATGAAGACGCAGATCGACATGGGCATCTTTGATTACTGCGGCGCACGCGTGCAGTCGTCCACGCTGCTGCTGGAATCGGACAGCGGTTCCGCAGAAGCGCACCTGCGCACCGCGGCGGACATCGGCCGTACCATTGGCGCGTCTGCTGCTGCCTGACCGACCCTTCCAATGCCCGCACGCCACGAACCGCCCCGTCGCCGCATGCCGCGCGAACAACGCGCGCGCCAGTTGCTGGATGTGGCGTGGGCGCTGGTGGGCGAAGAGGGAACCGATGCGCTGTCGCTCGGGCGCCTGGCCGAAGCTGCCGGTGTCACCAAGCCGGTGGCCTATGACCACTTCATCACCCGCAACGGCCTGCTGGCTGCGCTCTATCAGGACTACGACCAGCGCCAGACTGCGGTGTTTGAAGCGCGCATCGGCAAGGCCAAGGCTCGGTTGAAGGATCGCGCCCATGCCATTGCCGGTGGCTACATCGACTGCGTGCTGTCGCAGGGCAGCGAGATCCAGGGAATCCTCGCTGCCCTCGCGGGGTCACCCGAGTTGATGGAGGTGAAGCGGCGGTACCAGCAGGAGTTCATCGCCAAGTGCGCGGAATGGGTGGGTGGCTTTGCCACCGGCAGCGAAGTACCAGACGCGGGCTACTGGGCGATCCTGGGCGCGGCGGGGTCGCTCTCCGAAGCGGTCGCCGCCGGGGCGGACCCGCAGGGCCTGCCTGACCCGCCCTGGCGTGACCAGCGCAGCCTGGTGGTGCTGGCCGC
>NZ_JAGXKC010000092.1:0-3672 GCF_019091045.1 Stenotrophomonas sp. GbtcB23
GTTGCAAGCCTTTCAGCAATACTGCTGGACCCAGACTATTACGCGTTCATTCTTGCCGAGCGCAAGGATTTGATGGGCCTACCCTATATTGGCGAAGGCTGCCTCATCGCACTGAAGGCAGTGGCTTGGCTCGACCTTCGAGAGCGCAAAGCCAGCGGTGATGCCATTGACGGCAAAGACATCCGGAAACATCTGATGGATGTTTTCGCGCTCTCGCAAGTTCTACTGCCAAGTACACGCTTCGATGTAAGCCCTCGCATCGCTGCAGACATCGAGCGGTTCGCGGCTGAGGCACGCATGGAACAGCACGACTTGTCGCGCTTCGGGAAAGATATCTCCGCTGACGACATCATTCTGGGGATTCAAGCGGCCTTCTGCGCAGCGTCGCCAGAGGTTCGCGCCGTATCGCCCGATTAAAGGAGGATTGAGGGGTGCCCGGCCGCGCTTTGGCGGCCAGGCATGTGGTCGCCAGTCTTTACAGCGCAATCCGCGCCACAGACTCCTCACTCCCCTTCCCGTCCTTGTCGCCATTCTTGATGGTCACGTACAGGACGTTCTTCTTCGCATCCAGTGCCAGGCTGTTCGGGTGGGTCGGCACGTCATAGGTGCCCACCTGCTTGTAGCTCTCGCTGTCATACGCGGTCACCGTGCCGGCTTCGCGGTTGGTCACGTAGAGCCGCTTGCGCGGCGCATCCAGCAGCAGGCCCAGCGGACCGGCGTCGGTGGCGATGCTGGCCAGTTCCTTGCCGGTGGTCGGGTCCAGCACCAGCACGCGCTGGCCCGGGTGCTTGGAGACGAAGCCCGGAATGCTGTTTCCCTGGTACTTGCGGATCATCTCCAGGCCCTGGTCGGTCACGAACAGGCGCTTGCCGCTCGGGTCCAGCGCCAGGTTCATCGGCTGCTCGGCGCTGACCTTGAAGCGCTGCTCCACCTTGCCGGTGTCGGTGCCCACGGTGACCACTTCACCCAGCAGGTTCGAGGTGAGCACGCGCTTGTTGGCCGCATCCAGGGTCAGCCCCGGCGCCTTGGCGTTGCCCAGGCCCGGAATGGTGTTGATCAGCTTCAGCGACTGGGTGTCCACCACGAACAGCACGCTGCCTTCGCCGGAGTGGCCGGTCACATACAGGCGGTTGTTCGGGGAATCCACCACCAGCTCGCGCAGGTCGTGGGTGTAGCCGGCCTTGCCATCCTTGCCAACCTTCTTCTCCATCAGCTGCACGATGCCCACCGCCTTGTTGGAGGCGGTATCCACCACGGTCACCGAGGTGTCCACGGTGTTGCCCACGTGCAGGCGGTTATGGGCGTCATCGAGCACCACGCCGAAGGCTTTGCGCTCCAGCGGGATCTTGGCTTCCACGGCCAGCGAATCCGGATTCAGGCGCAGCACCTGGGCCGGGCCGGCGGCATCGCCGAAGCCGCCCGAAGAGGCCACAAACAGCGCGTTCTGGGTAGGGCTGAAGGCCAGCTCGTACAGGCCCTGGGCCACCGCGGCGCGCTGCACGGAGGAAGCGGCGGCGGTGGTGGCGGCCTTTTCAGCGGCAAAGGCAGACGGGGCGCCAAGGGTCAGGCTGACGGCCAGCGCCAGGGCGGCCGAACGGAACAGGGAACGAGGGTGCATGCGAGCGTCCTTGTGAGAGGCAGAGGAAGGATCCTGGCTCGCGTGGCCGCTGGGAGGAGCGGCCAACCACACGGTCGAATGACGTGGGAAGGCTGGCTGGCCCGGACATCTTAACAGGGGTGGCCAGCGGCGGGATTCCTCCGTCCCACGCCGTGAGACGCCCCTGCGCGATCCTGCGATCCGCTTCGGAGGATCAACATGAACAAGATCGACCTTGATTGGCTGGAAGAGTTCGACCAGGCCATGCTGGGGCTGTACGCCATCAACCACAGCGACGCCGGCATGGACGAACAGCTGCTGGTGAGCTACTACGACCTGGAGCCGCGTGAGGCGGCGCTGGCGTTCGGCAATGACTACGACCTGGACCGGATGAACCCGCTGTGGCCGCCGATGGGGCTGGCGTTGAACAGCTGAGCGCAGTCAGTACCCCATGCTTGCCGCCGCGACCTGCATCTCCTGCTGCACGCGCTGATCTTCTTCCTGCTGCTGCGTTGCCAGTTGCGCGGCGCGCTGTTCCTGCTCGAACGCCGCAACGTCAAACTGCTCAAGAGACTCTTCGAACGGTGTCTTCACTGCCTGCGCCGTTGGCATGCCGGCGCGTTGGTGGCCGGGGTTGTCCAGCTCGCCCTGGACCACGAAGACGTTCTGGCCGCCGGGTTGGCTTTCCGTGGGTTGGCTGAGCACCACGTGGTCCACGCTGTCCAGGCCGTTGCTCTTGGCCAGCACCATCAGGCTGCCGGTGAGGCGCTCGCTGGTCTGGTCGTAGCTGCGGCCGTGGGCCTCGTCCAGCTTCGCTACGCCCTCGCGGATCTGCTGGTCGAGGGCGTGGTCGGGGTGCTCGGGGTTGAGGGGTGTCCAAGGTTCCTGCTCATCAGCGGGCTGCGCCACCCGCGCCATGGCAGGCTCTGGTTCTGGCTCCGGCTGTTGCTCCGGCACAGCCTGATTCGCGATGACGTCGTTCGCGGGTTCTTTCAACGGAACGGCATCCGGTTGCTCGGCCGCCACCACCTGCTCAACCACGTCTCTCGGCGCTGCCTCTGTAACAGGCTCGTCGAGCGAAACTTCATCCCGCAGTGGGTGCTGTGTTGACGCTGCATCCTCCATGCCCGGTCGCTCGGACGTCTCAGCCTGCACCCCGATCTCAGGCTGGCTGGCGTCCACGCGGATAACAGTCTCCGGCGCCGCTTCGGGGGTTACCTGCTGCTCTGCCTTCGCTTCTGACGCAGCGACGGTCGCAGCGAGGTCGGGGACTTCTACCGGTGGCCGTTCGACAGGTTCGGGCTCAGGCACCGGCTGTATCGGTGTCGAGGCGATGTCGGGTGAAGTGGGCGCCGTGTGAGCTTGTGCCTCCGCCACGGACGCTTCGCGCCGAGCCTCCTCTTCCTCGGCAGTACGAGCGAACGCCTCCTGGGCACGCTGCGCTTCGACGTGCTCACGTGCGCCCTGCTCAGCCCCCTGAGCTGTCTGGGGCTCTCGCTGGGCCGTGGACTGCTCCTCGACCGTGGTGCGCTCGACAGAAGCGGCAATCGCTGCTGCAGCCAGATGAGGGGCTGGCTGCGAGGAAGGCGGCTCATTGGTGGTGCTTGGCTCGTTCTCAACCAGCTCCGGCACACGCGCTTCAGCGACGTCCCTGCCATCTGCCCGCATCGCCGCCAATGCAGCCAGCTGTGCGGCCTCCTCCGCGGAAGCGCCTTGCCGGTTGGCCTCCCTCAGCGCCTGCTGATGGGCGTCCCACGCGTCGGGCGACAGTGCCTCAATGCGCAGCTCCGGCGCGTTCTGGATTGGCACCTCTTCCGCCACGTTGCCCTGCAGAGCGGCGGTATGCTGCTGTGACGCCTGAACCCTCGCAACGTCCTCCATCGTGGTGGTCGCCGTGAGGACCATGCGGTTGCCACCCGCATCACCGAATGCAGCAATGGCGCTGTCGGCGCTTGGCGCGTGGGTGCGCGGGTCTGGGATCAGTTCAAGTACCAGGTCACCCTGCCTTCCGTTGTCCGCAAGACCCTGCTCCACCGCCGCCGCCGTAGCCGCCAACTGCGCTTCACTGCGTTCGA
>NZ_JAGXKC010000093.1:0-3460 GCF_019091045.1 Stenotrophomonas sp. GbtcB23
ACCAGCGGCCCGGGTGCGATCACCTACCGCGATAGCCAGAATTACCAGAATCCCTACTACGCGCGGACAATGGAGATCACCAAGCAACAGTTCGATCGCATCGTTGAGTACGGTAAAGATCCTGCCAAACATGGGTTCAGCATGGAGTACGGCGGCCTGTCCAACAGCTGCATCGACTTTACCTGGGGTGCACTCAATCACGCGGGCCTGCACCGTCAAACAAGATCGGGGCAGGATCAAGGTTTCGAGGGGGCGGTCAAACCACTCAACAACAAGCGTGAAATCGAGAGCATTCCGGATCCCGTTCCGGGCAGCAAGCTCAACACCGAAATCAACAATGACCTTCCAAAGCGGTCGCTGCTGCAGCGCCTGATCTCCGAGAATGATTTCTACGAAGGCATCAGGGGCGACCCCATGCTGTCGCAGATCCGGGAGAAGGTGGCAGAACTGGACGCCGCCAATGGCCGAACCTTCGACCCCACCAGTGAGCGGGTCAGCGCAAGCCTGTATGTGCTCGCCAAGGAAAATGGGCTATCGCGCGTGGACCACGTAATGCTCAGTGAGCGCACCCCGAACGCGACGGCAGCTGAAAACATCTTCGTCGTGCAGGGCGAGCGCAACGACCCAGCGCATCTGCGCGCTTCCATGCCCACCGCGCAGGCCGCCCAGACCCCGGTTGAAGCTTCGCTGGAACGTGGCGAGCAGTTGGTCAACGCCAACCAGCAGACCCAGCAGCTGGCGGCGCAGGCCGAACAGACGCAATCGCAGGAGCGTGAGGCTGCCGTGCGGCGAATGGGGTGATGCTTACCCGTTCCATCCGCTTCCGCACATACCGCGCCCGACCTCCGCCATGCACCACGCTCAGCGCGTTCACCTGCCCACGCGCATTCAGATAGAACTCCACCTGCAGCCTATCGATATTCGGTGAAACGTACCGGTTCGGGCCACGCCCACCCGCACTTCGTCATTGGCGACCGAGTGCTTCACGAGATCCTTAGAAACCCCGTCGTACGCTTGCTGCAGGCCTCACACCGTGAGGCGGCCGGTGCGCTCGCGCTGGACGGGGAACAGGTTGTAAGGAAGGCAACTTCACGCATGGCCAGCCGTCATGCGTAGTCAGCCGTCCTCCATTCTGGAGCCTGTCATGAATGATGTTCTTGCCAAACACAAGCGCGTGAACCTGTATGTTGAAGACACCGGCGGCGATGGTCGCCCGGTGGTGCTGGTGCACGATTGGCCACTTACCCTGGACCAGTGGAAGCTGCAGGTGCCCTCACTGCGCAGCGCCGGCTACCGCGTCATTTCCTATGACCGGCGAGGTTTCGGGCGATCGGATAAGCCGAGCGAGGGCTACAGCTACGATGAAACAGCCGCTGACCTGGCCGCGTTGATCGTGGACATGCAGCTCACCAACGTCAGCCTCGTTGGCTTCGGCATGGGAGCGGCCGAAGCAGCGCGGGCCGAGGTGCTATTAGGCGGGGAAGGCATCAGACGCCTGATGCTGGTTTCGACCGTGACGCCATTCATGCTCAGATCCGATACGAACCCGAACGGGTGGCTGCAATCTTCGGAATACGTGCGCATGTTGCAGGCGCTCGGCGACGATCGCAGCGCGTTCTTTACTTCATTGATGGAGGACCATCACAGCGTCAACGGCGAATTGAAGATCACCTTGGACCAGCTTGAAGAGCTCGTCCGAATGTGCGAGACGTCCGACCAAACTGCCGCCATGAGATGCCTGGAATCGGTCTGTACGACCGACCACCGGTCCGAACTTGCCGTAGTCGGAGCATCTGCAACGATCCTGCACGGCACGGCAGATGAATTCGCGCCAGTTCAGAACGCAGCGCTTGGAACGCGGTGGGCCATGAATAGCGGCTTGGTTGCCCTTATCACAGGTGCGCCGCATGGCCTGAACATCAGCAATGCAGATGAGTTCAATGAAGCATTGTTGCGGCTTCTTCCGGAGTAGCGGAGCCAACGGTCAAGGCAAGGTCATAAACGCGTGCACTTTGTGCACAATGTGTAAGTTCAAAGCAAAGATATGCTCACGTCATGTCCGCATCAGCCGATTAGCATGGGCCATCCATTGGCGAATCTGGAGCTATCCATGACTGCAACACGCGTACGTCTACACGTTGAAGACACCGGCGGCACCGGTCGCCCGGTTGTGCTGATTCACGGCTGGCCGCTGTCGGCCGAATCATGGCGTGCCCAGGTGCCGGTGCTGAAGGCCGCGGGCTACCGCGTGGTGGCCTATGACCGCCGTGGCTTCGGCCGTTCGGAAAAGCCGGCCGATGGCTATGAGTACGACACGCTGGCCGACGACCTTGCCGGGGTGCTGGAACAGCTGGACCTGCAGGACGCGACGCTGGTGGGCTTCTCGATGGGCGGCGGCGAAGTGGCGCGCTACATCGCCCGTCATGGCGAGCAGCGCCTTCGCAGCGTGGTATTCGCTGCGGCGGTGCCGCCGTACATGCTCAAGACCGCCGACAACCCGGACGGCCCGCTGACCGAGGAAAAAGCCGAGCAGATGCGGATGGGGCTGGAGAACCACCGTGACGAGTTCTTCGACGGGTTCACCAAGGATTTCTTCAGCGCCAAGGGCGAGTTGAAGGTCACTGAAAAACAGCGCCAGGAAGCGATCGAGCTGTGCAAGCAGTCTGATCAGACTGCGGCGCTGGGCTGCATGAAGGCGTTTGGCACCACCGATTTCCGCGAGGACCTGAAGAAGGTTACGGTGCCGACGCTGGTGCTGCATGGTGACAGCGACGGCACAGTGCCGTATGAAGGCTCAGGCCGGCGTACGCATGAGGCGATTCCCGGCAGCGAGGTGGTGCTGCTGAAGGATGCGCCGCATGGGTGTAATGCCTGCCATGCCGAGCAGTTCAATGCGGCGTTGGTTGCGTTTCTGGCGCGGTGAGGCCGGCCGGGTTGCAAAGGTGATTGGATGCGAAAGACAGTAACGCCGCCTTGGGATAAGCCCAATCCCAAGGGGAAGAAGGGGCAGCCGCTGTCGCCGTCGCAAAAGGCGGCGGCGCGGCAGCGGGCCGAAGAAAATGGGCGGGCTTACCCGAATCTGGTCGATAACATGTGGGCGAAGAAGCTGCCGCGAGAGGACTGACGCCTCGGAGCGGTGGCAGGGTTTGGGTTTCACCCAACCTTTAGCAATCGGGCTTTACGCTTGCAGCAGGCCTCACACGGTGAGGCGACCGGAGTGTTTACGCCGGACGGGGAACGGGTTGTAAAAGGCAGCTCAAGGCGCGGTCTCTGCCAGGGGACCGCGTGGTCGGGCGCCTTTGATTCCGGAGCCAGTCATGCAGCAGCACTCCATCACGCTCGACGACATAACCCTCAACGTCCAAGACACCGGCGGCGGCGGGGGCCTGCACCTTCGCCTGCTCGTCCGCGGGCAGGCGCGCCTGCGCCAGCAGCTCGCGCACGTGGCTGGCCTCGTCCT
>NZ_JAGXKC010000094.1:0-3019 GCF_019091045.1 Stenotrophomonas sp. GbtcB23
GAGGCAGCGCCTGGTCAACGAGCTGATGGACGCCCGCCGGGCTGTCAAGGCAGCCAAGGCCTCGGGCGGCGCCAATGCTCTGGCAGCTGCTCGTCAGCTCGTGGATAGCGCAAAGAAGGGGTTGGGCGAGCGTGGCCCAGTTTGGTGGACCGACGGCGAGCCAGATTGGAACCGGCACCTGGTGAAGAACACGCCCTATGCAGGGTGGTTCAAACTACAAGCAAAAAGCGACTCCCACAATTTGTAGGATGGCGGCTCGAACGCACTCACTTGAGTAACCCAAAGTAACTGTACTGTTTGCAGTTAACTGCCTAACAAGCTGCGCCCAACAGGGGCTTCTGAAGTCTGAGCGCATGGTGAATGACGCGTCGGCGTGTTAGTTTAGATGTATGGAAAATCGTCGAGTAGACCTTCCTGCTCTGGTAATCCACGGTGCTGTGGTGCCCTGCGCCCCTTTCATGGAAGAGGCTTGACGATGATGCATTTCCGGTTAAGAGATATCGAATGGGAGACAGACGGGGCATCCCCTGTCCTGCCCACCCAATGTGAGGTTGAGTGCGAGGACGAGGACCAGATCGCCGATACCCTGAGCCGCTTGCATGGGTGGCTTGTCAGCAGCTTCGTGGTTGAGAACAGCACCTCGTTGCCCGTAGACCCTGGGCACATCTAGGGGAATCGGTTGAGAGCGCGTGACCTTTGGTCACATCACTACGTCAATGTGGGCTTTGTCTGTGAGCGGGCTGCCAAGGGGGGCAACTTGATTACCGGTCTGTCGATTCATCGATACAAGAGCTTCCATCCTACCGTGGCTCCGCCCATCAGCTTTGAACCTGGGACACCTCCAAAGCCAGTGTTCCTCTACGGAACAAACGGGGCTGGAAAGAGTGCAATCGGGGAGGTGATTCAAGGCGTAAGCAGCGGCGATGGGAGGTTCTCTCACTGCCAGATGCACACCTCCAACAACGCTGCCTATCGCGTGCTTGTCTACAACCAGCGGTTCGTAGACAAGGTGATCCGGACGGCAGAGGGGGTTCCTGGTATCTTCACCATAGGCGCCTTGGACGCTGAGGCCCAGGCAGAGATCGAAATAAAGAAGGCGGAGGCCGAAGCGCTTGAGGCTCAGCTTGAAGCGGTCAAGAAGAAGATCGAGCAGTCGATCGAGGCTGGCAAGAAAGTCCAGGAAGCCGCTATAACCGGGGCGTGGAAGGCCCATAGTGACTACAACAAGCCGCCGTTTCGCGACCTGTTGAGCGGTTGGCACAGTGACCGCAAGAAGTTCTTTGAAGAGCTAGAAAAGTATGCTGTGGCAGACGACGTCGAGCTCGATAGCTTGGATCGTCTATATGAGCGTCTAGCCGACGCAACCAGCACCGAAACGGCTCAGGCAAAGGTCTCGGTTGATCTCTCAGGTCTGAGCTCTATTGAGGCAAATTCAATCTGGGCTGAGAAGATTGTCGTGTCGTCTGCCAGCCGACTGGCTCCATTAATTGAGAAATGGGGAAACAGCGACTGGGTTGGGCGGGGCCGGGACATCCCGCACGGCGACAACTGCCCCTTCTGTCAGGAGAAGCTGCCAGAGAACTTCGCCGAGGACTTGGCCAAGCTTCTTGACGGAGACAGGCAAGTGCGTGTCGACCAAGTGAAGTTGCTTGCTGAACGCTATGAAGCGACTGTCGCACAGGTAGAGGCGACGGTAGCCCAGGTCTTTAAGCACACTTTTGCCCAGAAAGATACGGCCCTGTCTCAGGCTTGGGAACTGTTGCTGGCACGGCTCAAGGCTAATAGTGCCTTCATGAAATCCAAGGTCGACAAGCCTGGAGAGCCGTATGAAGTCACTGTTAGCGACGTTGAGCCAATGAGGAATGCCATCGGCACCATCAACCAGCGAGTTACAGAGTTCAACGCAAGAATCGCAGATCGGGCGGCCGAACAAGGACGTATTCGAACGATGCTCTGGCAGGTGATGCGCCGTGAAAGGGCACCCGTCTACGATGCCTACCGTGCGGCCAGGGCACCTCTAGTGCAGGCGCTGACGGCAGATCGTGCCGAGAAGGTCGCCGTTGACAAGAGCCTGTTGGACATCTCCGTTCGTCTTAAGGAGCTGGGGCAGCTCCAGACAGGCGTTGGGGCGGCTGTCGAAAAGATCAATGCACGTCTAGCGGGCATAGGTGTCACCTCCTACTCCATCTCAAGTAAAGGAGAGGGTCACCTATATTGCTTGAGCCGTCCTGGACAGGCAGAAGGCGACATGACTTCGCTCAGTGAGGGCGAGAAGACACTGATTTCGTTCCTCTACTTCCTCGAGCGCCTGACGGGCTCTGATGAGGAAAATGCTGGTCCGGTCGACCTGGGTAGGACGATTGCCGTGATCGACGACCCGATTTCTAGCCTGTCGCACAACTTCGTGTTCGACATTGCTTCCATCATCCAAGAAGAACTCATCAAGCCACCCGAGGGTGTGCCACGATTGCGACAGGTGATCGTGCTGACCCACAACCTGTTCTTCCTACATGAGATGCTCCGGCAGACCGTGGGGCCAGAGTTGGCGACTCAGGACAAGCGATGCCAGCTGCTACGGGTGGTGAAGTCAGACCATACCAAGGTGGTCCCGATGAAGGCATCGGAAATGATGAACGACTACCAGGCCTTGTGGCAGGTGCTTCGAGATGCACGCGATTCCAATGCGCCGGCGATCATGGTTCCCAATGCAATGCGATGCATCCTCGAGCACTTTTTCTGGTTCACTCACCAAGAAGGAAAATTCAAAGGAGCCTTGAAGAAGGTGGCGGCCACCGACGCTTCCTTTACGCCCTTAGCGCGCTTCTTGGACAGGGGATCTCACAAGGACGGAATCAACATCACCGTGATCGATTTCAATCACTTCGACTTGAGCTACTACTTCGAGAAGTTCAAGGCTGTCTTTGACGCAGCGGGCTTCCCTGAGCACTACGCTGCGAACATGGGGGCAAGAGATTAGCAGCGGGGGTGGGCTTTGCGGAGGCAGTCGCATCGACACGAT
>NZ_JAGXKC010000095.1:0-2779 GCF_019091045.1 Stenotrophomonas sp. GbtcB23
CTTGCGCCCTTGCGGGTCCGGGGCGACGCTGCCGCCACCCCGCCTCGGCGCTCACCTATCCAACCGGCCCCAGCTTCCAGCTGCCACCCGTCTTCTCAAACCGCACCATCGCCTTGGACAGCGCTTCTGGCGACGGGTCTTTCGCGAGGACAAACAGATCACGCCCGATGCCCAGGTACATCCGTGTTCCGGGCTCGACGCCCAGTCCACGCATCCATAGCCCCCGCGCCTTCAGACAGGGAATCGTTGGGCAGCCGGGATAGGTTTCGAGTCCGTCGTGATGAAGCGCGTTGATCATTACGCTCTTCGGCGCGCGCCAGAAGCCCCTGAGGAGGGCGCGTTGCTCGGGGGTCAAGTTCGTCCAGTCGTCGTGCATGATGGTTCTCCTCTGTGTTCTCCCTCGCCGGGATGGCGAGGGAGTCGGGAGGTTCAGAACCGCGAACGAGCTAGAACGGTGCGACGTATTTCCGCGAGGGTGTTGTATTCGGCCACCCTCCCGACACAGGTCGTGCAACTTGCAATGCTCGCTACGGGTTCTGACACCCAAGGCACACCATGCGACAGAGGTGAAGGTACTGGAACTCGACGTCGTCCGGTCCCGGTTCACGGCATCAATTGGTTCGCGAAACGGCATGTGCCGGGCGAATCGTTTCGTGAGATTCCGTGTGGCGGCGCGCATTTACCCAGGCACCAGGTCGCACTTCCGGAGTTACTCGCGCTAGCAAAAAGGTTCCCCGAACAACCCACACCACTGTCGCTCCCAGCCCACACCGCGCACCAACAGCAAGATCCCGCAAACGCGCTCCCCCGCCCTGCGCTACGCTGCCACCCAGTCACTGGCACGGAGCAGGCGTCATGGGAGCGGCACGCAAGGCCTTGTGGTACATCGAGAGCCACTTTGCCGAGAACCCGTCGCTGGCCCAGATCGCCGAGGCGGTCGAGCTCTCGCCGTTCCACCTCTCACGCCTGTTCCAGGTCAGTACCGGTACCTCGATGGCGCGCTATCTTCGCGCGCGTCGCCTGACCGAGGCGGCTCGCACCCTGGCGGCGGGCGGCGTCCCCATTCTGGATGTCGCCCTGGCTGCCGGCTATGCCTCCCATGCGGCCTTCACTCATGCCTTTACGGAGCAGTTCAAGCAGGCACCGGAACAGGTGCGCCGGGAAGGCCTGCACGGACTGGCGCTGGTGGAGGCCATCAAGCTCGACGCCCCACCCCTGCCCTGCGAGGTGGAGCCAGTACGACGGCGGCTGGGCCCGCTGCGTGTGGCCGGCATCCGCGCCCGTCATACCGCTGCCACCGTGGCGTCCATTCCCTCGCAATGGCAGCAGTTGGCGCTGACCCGGGAGCTGGGCAAGGACATCGCCTTCGGGGTCTGCTGCAACCGCGATGGCGAGGGTGCCTTCGACTACATCGCCGGCATGGAGATCGGTGCGAGCGCCGCCGTGCCGTCGGCCTGGCATGCCGTTTCCATCCCGGCCGGGGACTATCTGGTGGCGTGGCATGCGGGCCACATCTCGACGATCCGCTCCACCTGGTTCTGGCTGTTGAACGACCACCTGCCCCGCTGTGGCCTGACCTTGGCAGACGCACCTGATTTCGAACGCTATGACGCCCGCTTCGACGACCGCACCGGACACGGTGGCGTTGAGATCTGGCTGCCGCTGTCCAACCCGAGTTGACCCAAGGAGATTCTTCCGTGCGAGTACTGCCACGCGCCTTCGTCCTGCTGTCTTGTCTGTTCGCGCCAGTGGCATGGTCGGCTCAGCCCTCCCCTGCTGTTGGGGAAACCCATGGCGTGGCGCACACGGCCAGTGCGGCGGTGCGCGATGCCCGGCACAGCGACCGCGTGCGCTATACGGTGTGGTACCCGGCCCAGCCAGGTGCGAAGGAGCAGCCACTCACGATAGGGCCGCCGGGCGCGCCGCTCTTCGAGGAGGGATCTTCTGCCGTGGATGCCCCGGCTGCGCCGGGCCGGTGGCCACTGCTGTTGGTGTCGCATGGCAATGGCGGCAGTGCCCGCATGATGGGCTGGTTCGGTACTGCCTTGGCGCGCGCGGGGTACGTGGTGGTGGCGGTGGACCATCCCGGCAACAACGGCGTGGACCCGATGACGGACGCGGGCAGCATTCTGATGTGGAACCGAGCCGACGACCTCGCCGCCGCGCTGGCTGCGGTGCAGGCCGATCCCGTGCTGGCTCCGCATGTGGATGCGGACCGGCTGGGCCTGGTGGGGTATTCCGCTGGTGGGTTCACGGCCCTGGTGGCTGCCGGCGCGCGTCCGGACATGGGCAGGTTGGTCGCCTTCTGCAAGGCGTCGCCGAAGGATGGGGTCTGCGTGCCGCAGGCCGAGAACCCGGAGATGACCTTCGAGCGGCGGATGGCGGCAGTCGCTACGCCGGAACTGGCACCTTGGGTCGCCAAGTCAGCGGAGGATCGCCGCATTCCCAACGTTCGCGCGGTATTCCTGATGGCACCGGCGATTGTTCAGGCGTTCGAGCCGGGTGAGCTGGGGCGGTTGGAGGTCCCGGTGTCCGTGGTTGTGGGTGAGGCCGATGGCATCGCCTCGCCCGCTACCAACAGCAAGGTCATTGCTGATGCGAATGGCGAGGCGCGCCTGCAGGTGTTGCCTTCTGTGGGCCACTACGACTTCCTGGCCGATTGCACGGCGCTGGGCCGTGAGCGGGTGGGCAAGCTGTGCGAGGTCGACGCTGACAAGGCCGCTACGCATGAAGCGGCGATTCAGAATGCCAAAAAGCTCTTTGATTCCGCGCTTAGGTA
>NZ_JAGXKC010000096.1:0-2731 GCF_019091045.1 Stenotrophomonas sp. GbtcB23
GTCGAGGAATCGCCGGCGCTGGTGAGCGCTGGGCCGAGAGGTCACATACAGGACCCTGCACCCGGCGACACCCCTCAATCGGAGCAGCATCTTGTGAAGGGTCTGCTGGGAAGTGACGTCTTTGCTTGCCGCGAGGATGACCGGATGCCCATTTACCTGCAGCTGGGCCAGCTCGAATGCATTCAGCAGGAAGTACGGGAGGGACGGAGCCTTCCAAGCCGATGCAGCCGACACCTGACCGGGCAGCAGGGCCGATAGGTAGCGGTGCGTGTTCGACAGCAAGGGGATCATGGAGACGATGGCTGTAACATGGAAATGCACCGTAACATTGTGTGTGTTACGGTGCAAAAGAATGTTACGGGGCAATTGTCAGGCGTTCACATCCACCACCAGCCGGCCACGCACCTTGCCTTCCAGGAATGCCGGGAACACGTCCAGCACCTTTTCCAGCCCGATCACTTCAACAGTGCTGGCCAGCTTTCCCAGGTCCAGGTCGGTCGCGAGCCGCTTCCACGCCTCGGCACGCACGGCGTGCGGCGCCTGCACCGAATCGATACCGGCGAGGGTCACATTGCGCAGGATGAAGGGCAGCACAGAGGTAGGCAGGTCGGTACCCTGCGCCAGTCCGGCAGCCGCCACCACGCCGCGGTATTTCGTCTGCGCCAGTGCATTGGCCAGCGTGTGGCTGCCGGCGACATCCACCACGCCGGCCCAGCGCTCGGCATCCAGCGGGCGGGTGCGCGGCTCGGCCAGCGTGGCGCGGTCAATGATCTCGTCGGCGCCCAGGTCCTTGAGGTACTGCGCATGTTCGGGTCGGCCGGTAGACGCCACCGTGCGGTAGCCCAGCTTGGAGAGGATGGCCAAGGCGATGGAGCCTACGCCGCCGTTGGCACCCGTCACCAGGACGTCGCCGTGTTCAGGCTTCACCCCGCCGTGTTCCAGCGCCAGCAAGCACAGCATGGCGGTGTAGCCGGCCGTGCCGATCGCCATGGCGTCTTTGCTGCTGATGCTGTCGGGCAGCTTCACCAGCCACTCCCCGGGAACGCGCGCGCGCTGCGCCAGCCCGCCGTGGTGGGTCTGGCTGAGGCCGTAACCGTTGAGCACGACGCGGTCGCCCTGGCGGAAGCCGGCATTGCCCGATTCCAGCACGGTGCCGGCCAGGTCGATGCCGGGAATGAGCGGGAACGTCCGGATCACCGGCGAGGCGTTCGTCATCGCCAGCGAGTCTTTGTAGTTCAGGGTGGAGTAGTCCACCTGCACGAGCACATCGCCTTCATGCAGATCGGCTTCGTCAAAGGCCACCAGCTGGGTGGAGACCTGGCCGTCTTCTTTCGTGGCCAGCAGGGCATTGAATTTCATGGGCATCGATCACCTCGGGGGACATGACCTGCATGCTATGGTCGCACCGTGGTTGCCACAAGAACTATGCTTTCCCATAGGTACTATGGTTTTCAGGAGTATCCCGTAATGGCGCGGCGCGTATATGGCAAAACCGGCTGCAGCGTGGAGGCCACGCTGTCGGTCATCGGCGGCACGTGGAAGCCGGTGATCCTGTTCTATCTGGTGTCACGCACCCGGCGGTTCATGGAGCTGACCCGGCTCATCCCCAACGCCACCCAATCGATGTTGACCAGCCAGCTCCGCGAGCTGGAGGCCGATGGCGTGGTGGTGCGGCATGTGTACCCGGAGGTGCCGCCGAAGGTGGAGTACCGGCTTTCGGAGCTGGGCCGGACGCTGGTGCCGGTTCTGTTGGCGATGCGGGATTGGGGGGATTCGTACAAGAAGACCCAGGAGATCGCGGAAGAGGCGTGAAGGGCGCTCCGTTGAGGGCTTTCCGCGCCGCTTCTGTGACGCTGGTCAAGCTGTAAGTAGGTTTTTTCCTATTCTTCCCCGTGTCCGCGTACCCCAGACTACGCAGGCGAGTACGGCCGTACCAGGAAGAGAATTGACCATGAAGCTTTGGGCAACAAGATCGATGCTGATGGGCGCAGCGACGTTGTTCGTCATTGCCGGCCTCCCCGCGTGCGGGCGAGAAGCGGACACCGCCAAGCCCAGCGTGGAAGCAAACAAGGAGAGCGCTGCGATGCGAACTGAGGTTCCTCTTACCCGGCCCATTGCCTTGGACAAGGCAGGCGAGGTAGCAAATGTGGAGTTTGAGCTTCCACCGCCCGGACCCAACGCCTCACCCGAGTTGATGCTGGGTGTGCGGTTGGTGAGGCCGGACGCAGAATCCGGCACCTCGCTTTCCATCAGGCTCGTCGAAGCAGGGATCGCTGCCAGAGTCAGCTTGATTCGCATGGAGGAAGGTGCAATCAAGACAGTGCCCCTGACGAGGGATGCGGCGAATCTTCGCGAACGGATACCGGTCCCCATTGACGGAACCGTACCTGGCTTGACCATGTCGGGAGTTGAACCGTCACTGCTCGAGAGCGCCGGCCTTGTTGATGCCGCGCTCTACTATGACGTTCTTCAGTTTGCGTATGCAGAGAACATCAAGCCTGGACATTATCGCCTCACCATTGAGCTGACGGGCGAGCATCCGGAGTTCCGCGACGATACCGCTGAGCTGCTTGTCGCTTATTTCAAGAAGGCAAAGTGACCGATGAGCAAGGACGCACCCTATACCGTTACCGTTTACGTTGCCGCGCCCGGGACGCCGTTGGACGGGGGAGGGACATCAGCCGCAGGACACATGTATCTGTCGGTTGAGCAGGGCGATTGGTCACGCAGT
>NZ_JAGXKC010000097.1:0-2685 GCF_019091045.1 Stenotrophomonas sp. GbtcB23
GCTCAGCCTGCGCGGCTGAACTGCCTTGGCGCAGGCCTGACAGACGCGCCAGCACGTCCGCCCGGCAGACATTCAGGATTTCGTCCGCCAAAGGCGACTCGTCCGGGCAGGACCGGGACAGCACCATCGCGCCGACGGCTTGGGCCATCAGGGCGATGCGCCGCGCACGCGCCTGTTCGGAGGGGGTGTCGTCCGCCTGGCCTTGTGGCGAACGTGATGAGGCCAGCTGCGCCTCGATCCCGGCCGCAAAGGCCGCCTTCACGGTTTCCGGCTGGCGCGAAGCGTCGGTGCACAAGGCTGCAAGCGTGCAGCCTTGGCCTGGCGCGTCCCGATGCTCCCGGGACAGGTAGTAGCTCATGAAACCCAGCACATCCATCTGGGCTGCGGCATCTGCAGATTTCGCCAGCCCGCAGCTCGCAGCCTCGGCCATCAGGTCGGCCTTGGACCCGAAGTGCTTGTAAAAGCCACCGTGGGTGAACCCGGCGGCGGCCATCAGGTCTGCCACGCCAACGCCGTCGTAGCCCCGCTCCCTGAAGAGCATTGATGCGGTGTCGACGATCTGCGCTCGGTTGGCCTGCGCCTGTGCCTTGGTGACTTTCATGACTCGATGTCTCTTTTCGCCCTGGTGCGATCGGAGCGCAGTCTACCACGCAAAGATGATACCCATCATCAAACCATTGACACCTCGGATGATGGTCATCATCATTAAGCACTGCCGCATGCAGGTCCGCCCCTCCCCGCCCCGCTCACCCCATCCGAAACAACGCCCGCGAGACATTCCATGAACGTGCTTCCTACTGTCCTCATAACCGGCGCCTCCAGCGGCATCGGTGCCGTTTACGCCGAGCGTTTCGCCCGCCGAGGTCACGATCTGCTCCTGGTCGCACGAGACAAGGCGCGGCTGGACACCCTGGCCGAGCGCCTGCGACGCGAGAGCGGTGTTGCTGTCGAGGTACTTGCGGCCGATCTGACCCAGCGCACCGACCTGGACGCCGTTGAAGCGCGTCTGCGCGATGATGCCCGCATCGGCATCCTGGTCAACAATGCAGGCATGGCCCAGTCGGGTGGTTTCACCGAGCAGACGTCGGACGGCATCGAACGACTTGTCACGCTGAACACCATCGCGCTTACCCGCCTGGCCGCGGCCGTCGCGCCACGGCTGGCCGCTGCCGGCGAAGGTGCGATCATCAACATCGGCTCGGTGGTTGGACTGGCGCCGGAGTTCGGCATGAGCGTCTACGGCGCGACCAAGGCCTTCGTGCTGTTCCTGTCGCAGGGCCTCACACTGGAACTGTCGCCCAAGGGCGTTTACGTGCAGGCCGTGCTGCCTGCGGCCACGCGCACCGAGATATGGGAGCGTGCCGGCATCGACATCACCACGTTGCCGGAAGTGATGGATGTGGGCGAGCTGGTGGATGCAGCGCTGGTCGGTTTTGATCGCCGCGAGGCCGTCACCATTCCACCGCTGCATGTGGCGGAAAGTTGGGATGCGCTGGAGGCCTCGCGTCTCGGCGTGCTCTCCAATATCCGGCAGGCGCAGGCGGCGGACCGCTACCGCAGCGCCGGATGACGGCGTTTATCAACGACGGTAACGAAGGACCCCTCTACACCCTGCCCTGGCCTGCACTCCAAGGGCATCATACAGCCGGACATACACCGCCATGAAAGCCTTCCTGATCGACCGTTATGGCAAGAAGGAAACGGGTCACATCGACGATGTGCCAACGCCGGCGCTACGCGATGATGATGTGCTCGTCCGCGTGCACGCGGCCAGCGTCAATGCACTGGACACCCGGATCCGGACCGGTGAGTTCAAGGTCATCCTCCCCTATCGCCTGCCGTTGGTTCTTGGTAATGATCTCGCTGGCACGGTCGAGCGTGTCGGCGCCGGGGTGCAGGCGTTCAAGCCGGGCGACGAGGTGTATGCCCGCGTGGAGGATGACCGCATCGGCACGTTCGCCGAGTTCGTCGCGGTCAAGGCAGCGTCCGTAGCGCGAAAGCCGGGCAACCTGGACATGATGGAGGCCGCCTCGCTGCCACTGGTTGCGTTGACGGCGTGGCAGGCGTTGGTGGAGACCGCGCGGGTGAAACCGGGGCAGAAGGTCTTCATCCAGGCCGGCTCCGGCGGCGTCGGGACGGTAGCGATCCAGTTGGCCAAGCACCTTGGCGCCTTTGTCGCCACGACGACCAGTACCGCCAACGTGGCATGGGTGAAGGATCTTGGCGCGGATGTCGTCATCGATTACCGGCAGCAGGATTTCGCGACGGAGCTGCGCGACTACGATGTGGTGCTCAACAGCCTGGGCAAGGATGAGCTGTTCCGCTCACTGCAGATCCTCAGGCCGGGTGGACACCTCATTTCCATTTCGGGGCCACCCACGCCTGCGTTTGCCACTGCGCGCGGTCTCGCCTGGCCGGTGAAGCAGGTCATGCGTCTGCTCAGCCATCGGATCCGCAGCAAGGCCAGGCAGAGGGGGGTGGACTACACGTTCCTGTTCATGCGCGCCGACGGGGACCAGTTGGGCGAGATCACCGCGCTGGTCGAATCCGGTGCGCTTCGCCCGGTCATCGACAGGGTGTTCCCCTTCCAGCAGACCGAAAGCGCCTTGGCTTATGTCGATAGCGGTCGGACGAAGGGCAAGGTGGTGATCGAGATGCGGTAGCGGGCTGGCATACCTGCCCGCG
>NZ_JAGXKC010000098.1:0-2392 GCF_019091045.1 Stenotrophomonas sp. GbtcB23
ATTGGCCCAACACGTCGCGCTCAAACCCATCCAGCGTTCTGGTTTCACACGCGCGCAGGAACTCAGACTCGGTCATTTTTTCGATTCGACTAAAGAAGATCAGCGAATTGGATCCGCCGCGAAGATCGGGAAAATAGCCCAACCACAGGTTCCAGAAGCTCAAAGTGAGGGGCGTCAGGAACAGCACGCCAACGACTGAAACAAGCAGGGTGAGATCTTCTGGCTTGGGGATTCGGGTGGAGAGCATCGCCAGCATGCCCAGGTTGATGCCCAGACCCACCGATAGCTTCGTGTCCACTCGCGAGAAGAAGCCAAGAACGAGTTGAAGCTGCTGCCATGCAGCGTTAACGCGGTCGCTTTGATTTGGCTGGCGGTCGCCAGTATCTCGAACTTCTTGCATGTTGAGGGTTCTCTTTCTTCGTGCATCCGACTTGCTTGCGCCGGATGGCGTTGCGAAGACCGCATGTCTCCAAGGTCCCGCAGCAAGCCATTCCCGCTGCAGCGCATTGATCAAGGAAGGCCCTGTCGGCTAGCGCGCAGCGGTGCCGCTCCAGGACATAGGTCGCCAGAGCTTCGGCGTGGTCCGCGCATTCCGCTGTCGTGCGCTTCGGTCGGCAACCGCAGGGGCAGGCCAGCTTTCCGGAAATCAGGGAATTGCTGCGAAGTGAAACGCGCGCAATCAGTTGATCGCCACGCCACAGCTCCAGTCGACGCTTTCCCGGCCGCACATCTTGCCGGACTTCGAACAGACCGGCTTGCGCCGCCGCCTTGAATTCTGGGCCCAGGCATTCGGCCGCCTGCTCCGCGATAGCTTGATGCTTGGCCGCGTCGCCATGGGCGCGGCCGTTTTCTGCACCTGGGAAGACCCTGCGTACATTCGCGCTGATTTGATGGGCCAAGAATCGATACACCGTCGACCACCACTGTCTGGCTGCCGCTTCGTCGATAATGTGCCCCGGCTTACCGTCACCCCATCCCAGGCAGAAGCTTTGGTTGGGGTTGATGTGTCTGTCAGGGCAGAATTGCGGAAGTTGGTGGTGTCCTGGGGCTTCCTTAGCAGACACGTGCTCCCCGGCGATGGAGATCGCCAGGGTGAAAACATGCACAGCCCCGCCTGGACGAGTGACCGAGATCTCAGCCCTCCCTCCGCCTGCGGCGCGATGCAGCGTGGCACCGTAGTCCGATGCCACGCCTTGCAGCAATTCGAAGGCCAACGCCATCAGTGGATATCTGAGTGCGGGCGGATCGGCTGTTCAAGGCCGGGAACCACCGCGGGGGCCGCCTCTGCGTAATGGGCCGCCAACACCGCCTTGGCCACTGGGTCACCCGACGCGGCCAGTTCTTCCACCGCTGCCGCGTAATCGAGGTTGGCCACCTTTCGGTCAGATGCGAACACTCGACGAACTGCGTCGGTACCGGCGTTGTAGGCCTTCTCACCGATCGCGGTCTGCACGCCATCGCACTGCCGCTGTTCGGCCTCCGAGGCCAGCACCGCCCTGCCGGTTGCGCAGCGCACCAAACTGCCCTTCATTCCCAGCCGGGACAGTGCCAGCGGCCCAAGCTCAAAGCCGATGGCCAGACCCAGCTCCTCGGTGATCGAACCCTCGGAGTTCAAGTAGTCAATGGCCACGGCGAAGCTGCTGCGAAGTGCGCCTGCGCACTGTACAGCTGTACTCACCGTCGCTTCGGTGTCGGTCTCCTTTGAGGTACCTTCCAGCAGCACGCCTTGCAGGCAATCGCCGATAAAGCGAATGCGCCGCCCGGCAAAGTCCAAGTGCACTACCGCATCCAGCTCTGACCGCAGCACGTGGAGAGCGCGTACCAGATGCTGCGGATCCTCATCCAGATGCTTATCTACGAAGTTGGTGAAGCCGTCGATGTCTGCATACAGCGACACACCCTCGAAGCGCTTGGACTTGGCAGCGCTAAGCAGGCTGAAGTCCAGATCGGAAATCGGCGGGGTAGGGCGGCTGAATTCGAATTCGCCAATGGGCAGGTCCTCCTGCTCCTCCTTCCAGAGCTCTATGATCCGCGTCTTGGAAACGCCCAAGCCTGCCGCCTCAACGCAGGCCGCCACCTGATCCTGGGTCAGCGGCGTGGTGCGGTCTTTGTCGCCGCTCAGCGCCGGCAGCTCGAGCAGCGCCCGTGCACCATGGGTGAGGTAAATGCCCTCCGCCACGCCATGGCCGGCGCACTTGGCGGCCTGATTTGCCGGGGAGCCCAGGAAGAGCGGCTCGCGGCTGGCGCGGCGACCGTTGTTGACGGCCAGTGCCAGCCCGCTGTCGATACCCACACGGACCTGTGCATTAGGGATGTGCTCATCCGTATCGCCCGTTTCGGCCAGAACGTCGATGGTCAGCTGGGCAATGGCCACCGCGCGCTCGATCCGGGC
>NZ_JAGXKC010000099.1:0-2355 GCF_019091045.1 Stenotrophomonas sp. GbtcB23
CGATCCGGTCGGGGGCCGTCTTCATCTTGTCGCCAATAAGCTCACCTCCTGCCAATGCAAGCATGCCTGCCGAGGCGAAGTTGTTGGACAAAATGCGTGGCGCACCGTTATCGGAAGGAAGGTTGCCACTCCGTGCGGCGTTCGTCACCGCAGCCAAGGGCGTCATCGCGCGCATGCCGGCTACTGCTCCCATCAAAATCGAATGGATTAAGGCCATCTGGCTCTCCTAAATTGGAAAAGGGCGGCGGCTTGCGCCCCTCATGGCTTCGCCGGCCGCTCGTAGTCTTCGGGCTTAGCGGTGTGCTCCGCCTCCGGCATATCCTTGTCCTTCCAGCTGGCGTCATCGTTCCGAAGCTTGTCGGGCGTGTGTGCCTTGTCTTGGTCAGCCACGTCGGCAGCGGGGTTGAGAGGTAGCTTGTTCACGGGTCGCTCCAGGGTCTGAGGGTCATGGGCATGCTGGGCCTGTAACCATGAGCACGGTGTCTTGGTGGAATCCACATTTTCACTACACGCCGGTCACCGACCGGGGACGCAGCGACCGGTATCTCTAGGCGCACCGATCACGTTAAGAGGAGCCGCCAATGCGCGCGTTGACCTACCACGGCAGCAAAGACGTCCGGGTGGACACCGTCCCGGATCCCACCTTGGCGGCGCCCGATGACCTGATCCTGCGCGTCACCGCGACAGCCATTTGCGGCTCGGACCTTCACCTATACCGTGGAAAGATTCCCGATCTTCACACCGGTGACGTTCTGGGCCATGAGTTCATGGGGGTCGTGGAGGAGGTAGGAAGCGGCGTGACCGACTTGAGGCCTGGCGACCGCGTGGTGGTGCCCTTCGTCATCGCTTGCGGCGAATGTTTCCACTGCAAGTTGGCTGAACACGCGGCCTGTGAGACCACCAATACCGGGAAGGGCGCGGCGGTGAACCAGAAGGGCATCCGCCCGCCCGCCGCTCTGTTCGGCTATAGCCATCTATACGGCGGGGTGTCCGGCGGCCAAGCTGAATACGTAAGGGTTCCGAAGGCAAACGTGGGCCCGCTGCGCGTGCCGGATGCGCTGCCCGACGAGCAGGTGCTGTTCCTGTCGGACATCTTGCCTACGGGCTACCAGGCCGCGATCAATGCGGGCGTCAAACCGGGGTCTACTGTGGCCATTTTCGGCGCCGGCCCGGTCGGACTGATGGCTGCCGCGTGCTGCCGTTTGCTGGGGGCCGAGACCATCTTTATGGTCGATCACCTGGCCTACCGGCTGGCCTTCGCCGCGCAGACTTATGGCGTAACCCCAGTGGATTTCAGTCAGATCGAAGACCCGGCTGAATACATCATCACGCAGACCAACGGGCGCGGCGTTGATGCCTCCATCGAAGCAGTTGGCTTCGAAGCCGAAGGAAGCGCACTCGAATCAGCACTGACCACGCTGAAGGTGGAAGGCAGCAGCGGGGTGGCGATCCGCCAGTGCATCGCGGCCACCCGCCGCTGCGGCACGGTGAGCATTCCTGGCGTCTACGCCGGTTACCTGCATGGCTTCCTGCTTGGCGATGCGTTCGACAAGGGCCTGACCTTCAAGATGGGCCAGACCCACGTGCAGGGCCTGATGCCCGAGTTGCTCGACTACATCGGGGAAGGCGCGCTCAACCCGGGCGTGATTATTACTCACCGCCTTCCCCTGGAAGAAGCCGTCCGCGGCTACGAACTCTTCGACCGTAAGGAGGAGGACTGCCGCAAGGTGATCCTTATCCCCTGACAAATGAACCGTCATCTTTGCCGCGGCCCTGCGCACGCTCTGACCGGCCCAGACGTCGATCTGCCACTGATTGGCTTGAGCCCCAAACCGAGCAGAGCGGCCCACCCTGAGGGCATGTGGTGATCGCGGTTATCGTGCCGGCGCACAACGAAGCCGATGACATTGGTCGCTGCCTTGAGGCGGTCAACGAAGCTGCAGTGCATCCAGGTTTGGAGGGCGAGCCGGTAGTAACCGTGGTCGCGCTGGATGCCTGCACCGACGGCACAGGCGGCGTGTGCGCTCTCCACGGTGCAGCGGCAGTCGCGCTCGATGCGCGCTGCGTAGGTGTCGCGCGTGCGGCGGCGGCCCGTTATGCGCTTGATTTGGGCGCACGTTGGATTGCCAGCACCGACGCCGACACGGTCGTGCCTGCGGACTGGCTGTGGAAGCAGGTAGCATGCGGCGCTGACGCGTTCTGCGGGGTGGTGGACGTGGCCGAATGGCGCGACTATCCCCCCGCTGTGCGTGAAGCCTTTGCCGGCCGCGAGCTGTCGTGCGATGGGCACCGTCATATCCACGGCGCCAACTTGGGCCTCAGTGCCGCAGCTTATGAGAAAGTCGGCGGCTTCCC